>DAIMZU010000621.1:0-2433 GCA_036733845.1 Ramlibacter sp. | reverse complement strand
GGCGCCATTCCGCATGGGGGCCGCGCCGCAGGTTGCGCCCGACCAGCGCCAGTTCCAGCCCCCGGGCGGCGCGCCATCCCCAGCGCAGGTCGAGGGCGCGGTAGGCCGGCACCGCCGGGTCCGGCAGCGCGCCCACGTGGCGCCATTGCAGGTCCAGCTCGTGCTGGGGCGCCAGGTCCCAGGACAGGCCGAGCTGGATCTGGTGGCGCGGATCGTTCCCGAGCAGGCTGCCCAGGGGCGCGGGCGATGTGCCTGGCACAGGCGCCAGCCGGGTGCGCCGCTGCACCAGCCCCGCCGAAACGCGCAGGGTGTCGTGCGCCCGCCATTGCGCCGATCCGGTGATCCCCTGCGTGCGTCCTTCGTAGTGGTTGTTGAAGGTCCCGCCGCCCGGCGCGGGATCGAAGGAACGCTGCCGGGACAGTTCGTGCTGGAAGGCGGTGGCCGACACCTGCAGGCCGGGCGCGGGCTGGCCGCGCCAGCCGATCTCGTGGATGCGCGAGACCTCGGCGCGGAAATCCGGGCTGGGCACCAGGAAGGGCGGCGACAGCACGTCACGGTCCACCCGTGCGGGCGTGCGCACGGCCCGCGACACGCTGACCCAGGCCAGCTCGCCGGGCGCGAAACGCCAACCCAGGCGGACGCTGGGCAGCCACTCCAGTCCGGTGTAGGTGTTGCGCTCCGCCTTCAGCCCGGCGGTGAGTGTCAGGTCCGGTCGCAGGCGAACCTCGTCCTGCACGAAGACATTGGCCAGGCTCAGGTTCCGGTTGGCGGGTACGAGCGACGTGGGAGATCCGGCCGGGGATTCACTGCGGTCCCGGTGAAGCCGCAGGCCGGCCCCCCAGAGCAGGTCGTGCCTGGCGCCGGACTGCCACTGCCGCTGGTACTCCAGGTCCAGGGTGTCGGTGGTGTTGCCGAGCACGCCCTCGCGTTCCCGCACCACACGGTCCACATAGGTCTGCCACTGGCTGCGCGCCCCGTCGAATTCTTCCTCGACCACGCGGCCGAGCAGGTGAAATCCGTCGTAGTTCCGAGCTCGGGTCGGTTCGTCGAGCCGGTGCTCGAATACCTCGCCCTGCAGGGTCCACTGCCGAGGCCCGTCGCGGCGGTCCGCGCGGAAGCCGAGTTGCATCCGCTCTGCATTCCGGATCAGTGCGCTGGGCGGCCGCACCGCCAGCTCAGCCTGCGTGCGCCGCGCATGCAGCCGCACCGGGGTGTCACCGATCCGGGTACCCCAGCGCAGCGCCTGCACGTCCTGGTGGCGGCCTGCATCCAGGCGCACCAGCGGCCCCTGGGTGGACTGCGCCGGCCGCGTGATCACGTTGATGACGCCGTTGACCGCGTTGGAGCCGTAGAGGGTGCCGCCCGAGCCGCTGAGAACCTCGATGCGCTCGATGTCCTCGACCATGATCTCGAGCGCTTCCCAGAACACTCCGGAGAAAAGGGGCGAGTACACCGTGCGCCCGTCGACCTGCACCAGCAGCTTGTTGGCCAGCAGGTCGGAGCCGCCCGGCGCGGTCGAAATCGCGTACTGCACCGCATCAGCCCGCGCGACGAACAGGTTCGGCGCCAGGCGCAGCGCCTCGGCCAGGGTCGCGGCACCCGAGCGGCGGATGTCCTCGGCCCGGATGACGTGCACCGCCGCCGCGACGTCCTCGAGGCGCTGCAGCCGCTTGCCGACGGTCGCAACGGGAAGCTCGCTGAGCTGCTCGAGTGTGAGTTCACTCAGATTACCGAACGACGAGTCCGGCCGCTGGGCTGCCGCGGGCAGGGCCGCGAGGACCAGGCTCGAGGCCAGGAGAGTGGCAGAGAAAAACGGGGTTCGGCGGATCGGGTGCATCGGGCTCGTCACGACGGATTGTTCCTGAGCTCGCGCAGGAACGCCACATCCCCCGTTGAGTTAAGGCCTCGTCCTACACGCGGGTGTGGGACCCACGCGCCAACTTCGCTCTGGCACGCTGCCATGCTTGTGCACCCGTGTCCAGCCTCGTTCCGCCCGCCCCCCGTTCATTCCTGCTCGCCGCCGTCGTCCTGCTGCTGGGCGTGCTGGCCTGGACATTGCCGATGTGGCGCGAGGCGGTGCTCGGTGACGGCCCCGTCGCACAGGCCCTGCTGGCCGGCCTGGTCGCCGCCGCCGCGACTGCCGCGGGAACGGTTCCTGTGCTGGTTTCGAGGACGATCTCCGAGCGCACGGTCGACACCCTCATGGGCTTCGGCGCCGGCGTGATGCTGGCGGCCAGCGCCTTCTCGCTCGTGGCGCCCGCGCTGGAGGCCGCTGGCGAAGGAGGCTCCGGCCGGTGGGGCGCCGGCCTCACGGTCGGGCTGGGGCTGCTGCTCGGCGCCGGGCTCCTCATGGCCATCGACCGCCTGGTGCCGCACGAGCATTTCGTCAAGGGACCGGAGGGCGGGCGCGGGCCCCCGGGCCCGCGCGCCGGG
>DAIMZU010000620.1:0-2436 GCA_036733845.1 Ramlibacter sp. | reverse complement strand
CTGCTGGGCACCGACTACGTGTATCCGCGCACCACCAACAAGATCCTGCGTGCCTTCCTCAAGAGCAAGGGCGTCAAGGACAGCGACATCGACGAGAAGTACACCCCCTTCGGCCACAGCGACTACCAGACCATTGTGGCCGACATCAAGAAGTTCTCTGCCGGCGGCAAGACCGCGGTGATCTCCACCATCAATGGCGACTCCAACGTGCCGTTCTACAAGGAGCTGGGCAACGCCGGCCTGAAGGCCAGGGACGTGCCGGTGGTCGCCTTCTCGGTGGGGGAGGAAGAGCTGCGTGGGGTCGATACCAAGCCGCTGGTGGGCCACCTGGCCGCCTGGAACTACTTCATGTCCATCAAGAACCCGACCAACGACGAGTTCACGAAGAAGTGGGGGACCTATGCCAAGGCGAAGAACATCGCCGGGCACAAGGACCGGCCGCTGACGAACGACCCGATGGAGGCCACCTACATCGGCATCCACATGTGGAAGCAGGCGGTCGAGAAGGCCAAGTCCACCGATGTCGACAAGGTGATCGCGGCCATGGGCGGGCAGACCTTCAAGGCGCCGTCGGGCTTCACCGCCAAGATGGACGAGAAGAACCACCACCTGCACAAGCCGGTGTTCATCGGCGAGATCCGTCCGGACGGGCAGTTCAACGTGGTCTGGAAGACGCCTGGTCCGGTCAAGGCCAAGCCGTGGTCGCCCTTCATCGAAGGCAACGACAAGAAGAAGGACGAGCCGGACGGTAAGTCGAAGGCTTGAGTCGATGACGCACCGCGCTCCTGGGTCCCCGCGTTCGCGGGGATGACGGAGTGAGGGGCGGTCACTCCCTGGGCGGGAATGACGGAGCGCGGAGCCGTCACCCCGCGCGCGCCGGGACGATGACGCACGGCGCTCCTGGTGCCCCGCGTTCGCGGGGATGACGGGGTGAGGAGATCGTCATCCCCGCGCAGGCGGGGACCCAGGAGCGCGGTCGATCCGGCGCGCAAACCTGTTAGGCAAGACGGCCGTGCATACCCGGCCATCACCCGTTTCCCCGAACCATGCACATGTTGCGATTCCTCCTCGTCCTCCTCCTCACCGCAGTGTCCGCCCACCCGGCCCGAGCGCTCACCGCTGACCAGGCGCAGGCGATCGCCGCCGGCGAAACCGATGCTCGGATAGAGGCGCTCCGCAGGGCGGCCGCAGGTGCCAGCGAGCGCACCGCCGCGTTCCTCGAAGCCCTGTCGCAGGACGCCATCGTGGTCACCCCCGCAGGCGCCGTCCTGATCGCGCGTGATGGCCAGGGCATCGACCCGGTGACCGGATCGCCAACCCCCCTGCCGCAGGATGCGCAGGAGGTGGTCTCCAACAACCGCATGCGCGGAGAGATCGAGACGGCGCTCGCGGGCATCCGGCTCTCCTCGCCGGACGACCGGTTGCGCGCTGCCGCCGTTCGGTCGCTGGCGGCCGAACCCGACGTGGCCCGCCTGCCCGCCATCGAGCAGGCGCTCGCCCGCGAATCCAACCCCAACATTGCCGCCCAGCTTCGACGCGCCCGGGCGGCCATCCTGCTGTCGTCCGACGATGCGGCGCTGCGCGCCGAGGCCGCACGCGGCCTCGCAGGCAGTCGCGACCCGGCGACCCGCACGCTGCTGGCCGAGCAACTGGCCGACGAGCGCGACGCGGCGGTCCGCGCCGCCCTGCAGCAGTCGTTGCGCGAGGTCGAATCGGCGCTGGCCTGGGCCGAACGCGCGGGGCAGGTGTTTTCGGGCCTGAGCCTGGGCTCCATCCTGCTGCTGGTGGCGCTGGGACTGGCCATCACCTACGGGCTCATGGGCGTGATCAACATGGCCCATGGGGAGCTGATGATGATCGGCGCCTATGCCACATGGCTTGTCCAGCGCGCATTCCAGCAGTTCCTGCCGGGTGCCTTCGACTGGTACCTGCTCGCCGCACTCCCGGTGGCCTTCGCTGCATCGGCCCTGATGGGCGCGGTGCTCGAGCGGGGGGTCATCCGCTTTCTCTATGGCCGCCCGCTGGAGACGCTGCTGGCGACCTGGGGCATCAGCCTGATCCTGATGCAGGCGGTCCGAAGCATCTTCGGCGCGCAGAACGTGGGCGTCGAGAACCCCGCATGGATGTCCGGCGGCGTGGTGGTGATGGGTGGCCTGCAGCTTCCCTGGAACCGCGTCGTCATCATCGGCTTCGCGTTCGCGGTGCTGGCGGGCATGGCCTGGCTGGTCGGCCGCACCCGGCTGGGCCTGTTCGTGCGCGGCGTCACGCAGAACCGGCCGATCGCGGCCTGCATGGGCGTGAACACCGCGCGCACCGACACGCTTGCCTTTGCGCTCGGCTCCGGCATCGCTGGCCTGGCGGGCTGCGCCCTCAGCCAGGTGGGCAACGTCGGTCCCGACCTGGGCCAGGCCTACATCGTCGACGCCTTCATGGTGG
>DAIMZU010000619.1:0-2437 GCA_036733845.1 Ramlibacter sp. | reverse complement strand
ATGCGGGCGCCCAGGTCGGCGAAGGTGCGCACCGCCGTCGGGCCAGCGCGCACGCGCGAGGCGTCCAGCACCGTGAAGCGCGACAACGGGCCGCGACGGGGGGTGCTCATGCCGCACCTCCTGCGGCCAGCGTGAAGACAGGCACGGCAGGCCCGCCCTCCGTGGGGTGGAACAGCACGCGGACGCGGTCGCCGATGCGGGCGGCGGCCGGGTCGCAGTCGACCAGGTTCGTCATCATCGTCACGCCTTCATCGAGCGTCACCATGGCCAGCGTGTATGCGGCGTCGCCCTGGCCCATGGTGCTGAACGAATACAGCGTGCCGCCGCCGGTCGCCTCGATCCAGTGGGTGTCGGCGCTCAGGCAGAACGGGCAGATGTCTCGGGGGTAGTGGTGCACCTGGCCGCACGCTGCACAGCGCTTGACCAGCAACCTGCCCTCGCTGGCCGCGTCCCAGTAGGCGTGCGCCTCGGGCAGCACGCGCGGAGCGGTGATCTTGCGCATCATTGCGTCCTTTCGAGGATGAGGGTGGCCGCCGTGTGGCGCGAGGCGAGCGCGCCGCCGATGCCGCTGGCCAGCGCGAGCGTGCATCCCGGGACCTGCACCGCGGGGTGTGCTTCGCCCCGAAGTTGCCGCACCGCCTCGATCACCTTCGTGATTCCGCCGCGATTGGCCGGATGGTTGTTGCACAGGCCGCCGCCGTCGGTGTTGAACGGCAGGCGGCCGCTGCCGGAGATCAGGTTGCCGTCGGCCACGAATCGGCCGCCCTCGCCTTTCCGGCAGAAGCCCAGGTCTTCGAGTTGCATCAGCACGGTGATGGTGAAGCTGTCGTAGAGGCTGGCGTACTGGATGTCGGCAGGCGTCACGCCGGCCTCGGCAAAAGCCCGCGGCCCCGACCACGCCGCGGCGGAATACGTGAGGTCGATGCGCCCGCCCATCGCGTGCTTGGGCGCCTCGCCCGTGCCGCGCACGACCACCAGGGGGCGGCGCAGTTCACGCGCGATCTCGGGCCGAGCCACGATCAGGGCGCCGCCTCCGTCGCTCATGACGCAGCAATCGAGGCGGTGCAGCGGATCGCTTACCATGGGCGAGTTCAGCACGTCCTCCACGGTCACGGGCTTGCGCAGCATCGCATGCGGGTTGTGCCGGGCATGCTGCGACGCGGCCACCTTGATCCATGCCAGCTGCTCGGACGTGGTGCCGAATTCGTGCATGTGACGCCTGGCCACCATGGCATAGAGGTTCTGCGTGGCCGGGCCGTAGGGCAGCTCGAAGGCCAGTTCGGGCGCATCGGGGTCCGGCGCCTTCAGCGCGAGGGGGGCCCTGGCCGGCTTGCCGTCGGCCGTTGCGGCGGCAGCCCGGGCCTGCGCCTCGGCCATGGCCGCCCGGGGCCGGCCCGCCAGGGTGATCAGCGCGATGTTGCATCGGCCGGCGGCAATCGCCTCGGCCGCGTGCGCCACGTGCAGGATCGGGGCGGAGCCGCCACATTCGGTGGAGTCGACGTGCCGCAGCCTCAGGCCCAGGTACTCGGCCACCGTGGCCGTCCCCAGCCCCGGCGCGTCCCCGGCACAGAAGTAGCCGTCGATGTCGTCCTTGGTGAGGCCTGCGTCGGCCAGCGCGCCGGCGGCGACGTCGGCATGGAGGCGCATGACCGAGAGGTTTTCGGCCATCCGCGTCGGGTGCTCGTAGGCTCCGACGATGCAGGCTTTTCCGTTGAGGCTCATGGCGTGGTCCTGGTGAAGGCGCTCATTGCTCGGGCCTGAAGCCGGTCGCCTTGATGATGGGACCCCAGTAGGCGAGCTCCTTGCGCAGGACCGCGTCCATTTCCGCCGCAGGGCGGAAGTCGGGGTTGAGCGTGGCGCGGTTGACCAGCAGCTCGCGCACCTCGGGCAGTTCGAGCGCGTGCTTGAGCGCAGCCTGCACCCGCTCCAGCTGCGCTTTCGGCGTCTGCGCGGGCGCCCACATGCCGGTCCAGGCGTCTCCCGCGTCGATGGCGATGCCCTGCTCCATGAAGGTAGGCACGTCCGGCATCAGCGGCGAACGCCTGGCGCTGAAGACGCCGACCACCTGCACCTTGCCGGCCTTGTGGTGCGGCAGGATGTCCCCCGCGGTCATGATGCCGGCGGGGACCTGTCCGCCCAGCAGGTCGGTCACCAGAGGCCCGTTGCCGCGAAAAGGCACCATCTGCAGGTCGACACCGATGGCCTTGCCGAGCTGGATGCCGGTGAAATGCGTCTGGCCGCCGGCCCCTGCGGTGCCGAAGCTCGCGTCCTGGGGGCGGGCCTTGATGCGGGCCACGTACTCGCGGGCATTGCGCACGCCCACCTGCTGCGCCACCGCCAGCACCATCGGGTAGGACACCAGCATGGCCACCGGCGCGAAGTCCTGCAGCACGTCGTAGCGCAGGGTCGCGGGTGGGTACAGCAGGGTCTGGAACAC
>DAIMZU010000618.1:0-2438 GCA_036733845.1 Ramlibacter sp. | reverse complement strand
ACATCGGCCAGCGCGAGGAGCGAAACCTCGGCTTTCGCACCGCCGGCGGGGCGCTTCGCGCCGACCTGCTGCTGCTGGCGCACCATGGCAGCCAGACCTCGACCAGCGATGAATTCCTCGATCTGGTGCAGCCGCGCATCGCCATGGTGCAGGCCGGCTGGCGCAACCGCTTCGGCCATCCGGCGCCGGTCGTTCTGGACCGGCTGCGTGCACGCGGTGTGGTCATCCATGCGACCGCCACCTGCGGTGCGATCCGATGGTCGTCCCGGTCACCGGGCGACGTGCATTGTCATCGCGACGCCAGCCGGCGCTACTGGACGCATGCACCGCCGGCGGGCTTTGGCGAGTCGCCCTGAGGCCGCGATCGCACCAGCGCGGTGCTTGCTGACGCGCCACGCGGCCCGGTTATTGCTATGCTGACCTGAGGAGAAAGAAGCATGCAGAAATTCGACGAAATGCTGGTGGAATGGCCGGGGGGCGGCGGGTCGATGTTCCAGGCGCAGTCGCTCGGCGGCATGACGCAGGCGCAGGTCCAGGGGGGCGTGCGCGAGCACTACCGCAGCTACTCGCAATGGCTGTCCACGCAACCCGCCGAATCGATGCGCGCGCGCCGCGAGGAAGCCGAGATGATCTTCCGTCGCGTGGGCATCACCTTCGCCGTCTACGGCGCCAAGGACGAGGACGGTGCCGGTACCGAGCGGCTCATTCCCTTCGACCTGATCCCGCGCATCATCCCCGCCCACGAGTGGGCCGAGCTCGAGCGGGGCCTGGTGCAGCGGGTCACGGCGCTCAATCGATTCCTGCACGACGTCTACCACGAGCAGGCCATCCTCAAGGCAGGCGTGATCCCGGCCGAACAGGTGCTGGGCAATGCCCAGTTCCGCAAGGAGATGATGGGCATCTACACGCCGCACCACGTGTACTCGCACATCGCCGGCGTCGACATCGTCCGCGCGCCGGATGCGGAAGGCCGGGGTGAGTATTACGTGCTCGAAGACAACCTGCGCGTGCCCAGCGGCGTGAGCTACATGCTCGAGGACCGGCGCATGATGATGCGGCTGTTCCCGCACCTGTTCAGCCAGCACCGCGTCGCCCCCGTCATGCACTACCCGGACCTGCTGCTCGAGACGCTGCGCGCCTCGGCGCAGCCGGGGGCGCCGGATCCGACCGTGGTCGTGCTCACGCCCGGCATGTACAACAGCGCGTACTTCGAGCACGCGTTCCTCGCCCAGCAGATGGGCGTGGAGCTGGTCGAGGGCCAGGACCTGTTCGTGCGGGACCGCTACGTGTACATGCGCACCACGCGCGGGCCGCGCCGCGTCGACGTCATCTATCGCCGCGTGGACGACGACTTCCTCGACCCGGCCGTGTTCCGCGCGGATTCCACCCTGGGCTGCCGCGGCCTGCTCGACGCCTTTGCGGCGGGCAATGTCACGATCTGCAATGCGGTGGGCACGGGCGTGGCCGACGACAAGTCCATCTACCCCTACGTGCCCAGGATGATCGAGTTCTACCTGGGCGAGAAACCGATCCTCAAGAATGTTCCCACCTACGTCGGGCGCGATCCGGACGACCTGAAGTACATGCTGGCGAACCTGGGTGAACTGGTCGTCAAGGAGGTCCACGGCGCCGGTGGCTACGGCATGCTGGTGGGGCCGGCGGCCACCTCGCACGAAATCGAGGACTTCCGCCGCGCCGTCCAGGCCAATCCGGCCGGCTACATCGCCCAGCCGACGCTCAGCCTGTCGACCTGCCCGACCTTCGTCGAGTCCGGCATCGCTCCGCGCCACATCGACCTGCGCCCCTTCGTCCTCTCGGGCCGCGAGGTGCAGATGGTGCCCGGCGGCCTCACGCGCGTGGCCCTCAAGGAAGGCTCGCTCGTCGTCAATTCGTCCCAGGGTGGCGGCACCAAGGACACCTGGATCCTGGAAGAGTGACCCCCATGCTGTCGAGAACCGCCGACCACCTGTTCTGGATGTCCCGCTACACCGAGCGCGCCGAAAACACCGCCCGCATGCTCGACGTCAACTACCAGACCGCGCTGCTGCCGCAGTCGACCGCCGTGGCCCAGCTGGGCTGGCAGGGCCTGCTGTCCATCAGCGAGCTCGGGCCCGCTTATGCCGCACGGCACGGCGAGGTGACCCAGGAGGCCGTGATGGCGTTCATGGTCAAGGACGAGAGCAACCCGTCGTCCATCGTCTCCTGCCTGCGCGCCGCACGCGAGAACGCCCGCGCCGTGCGCGGCTCACTCACCACCGAGGTGTGGGAGACGCAGAACCAGACCTGGCTGGAACTGCACCGCCAGCTGGAAGGCGACGCGTTCGAACGCGATCCCGGCCAGTTCTTTGAGTGGGTGAAGTACCGCTCGCACCTGTCGCGCGGTGTGGTGCTGGGCACCATGCTGCAGGACGAGGCGTTTCACTTCCTGCGCATGGGCA
>DAIMZU010000617.1:0-2441 GCA_036733845.1 Ramlibacter sp. | reverse complement strand
GCACGTTCGCTGCGCCCAGCCACAAGCCCAGGCCGCCAACGACTGCAGCGAACAGGCCGAGCGGCGGGAACACCGCCGTGAGCGCCGCCACAGCGACGAACAAGCCGACGCCGACCTTCAGGGAGACCGACCGGCCGAAGAGGCGCCAGTGGGCATCGCTCTTGCGCCGCGGAAGCTCCTTCTTGCGAAAGTTTTCGAGCTGTCGCCTGAAGTAGATGTCGGCCGGGGTCATCCGCGCCGATGCGGCCGATGGGGCGATGGGCTTGCCGGTCCTGAAAGCCGCTTCGCCGGCCCGCGCCGCCGCACTTTTCTTGAGGGGGTCCAGCACGGCGCCCAAAGACTCCCCCATCCGTGCCGCCGCATAGGCCAGGACAGGCCAGGCCTTCCCCAGGCTCACGAGCGTGAGCACGCCAGCGAGCGCGACATTCACCGCCCGCACGGGCAGGTACAGGATGTTCTTGAGGACCTTGTTTCGCCGCGGCGGCAGCGGGATTTCCACGTCGGCAAAGCCCTGCTTTTCGCCCGGCAGGAGCCTGGGGCCTGAACGTGACGCAGTGTTCTGGAGAGGGGCCCCGTTCGCGGCCGGCGGGGATCCGGCAGGTTCGGATTGCGGATCGGCGGCTTGCGCAGGGATGCGGCTTTCCACTGGAGGCAGCTCAGGCATTCCCCAGGGCAGGCTCGACATGGGCACCGCCAGGGTGGACGGCTCCGTGGGCGCGGGCGGCGGTGACAGCCGCGCGGCCGAGCGCCCGGGCGCTTCGATCGCCACCACCCGGCGCGGCGAGGCAGGCGCCGCCGTGTGGGTGCTGGCGCGCGCGGGAAGCCGGGCCGCAGGGGAAGGCACGGACGCACTGCGCAGCCCCGCGGACGGCTTCACGACGACCCTGCGCTGATTCTTCGCGGCGCGACTGCCGGAGTCATGACCCCGCAGCCCGGCAGCAAACTGCTGGACAGAGGCATCGAGGCTTCGATGAAATTCGCTGATGGCCGGCATGACGGTACTCCTGCGGACCCTGGGCACTCACGACTTGCGGCCCATGGATGCATGGTGAGTGACACCCCCTGTCGAAATTCGCTGTACGCGAGCTGACGTCAGCCTCCCACTGATGCTGCAATGCAACATCCTGCCGCCGTCCGTGGTGCGGGTCCACAATGGGCGCCCATGTGCCAGCTCCTCGGAATGAACTGCAACACGCCCACGGACGTGACCTTCAGCTTCACCGGCTTCGCCCAGCGCGGCGGCCGCACCGACCACCACGCCGACGGCTGGGGAATCGCCTTCTTCGAGGGCCACGGGCTGCGCCACTTCGTGGACCACCAGCCCGCCTCCACCTCACCGGTCGCGGAACTGATCCAGCGCTACCCCATCAAGAGCCGCAATGTCGTCGCCCACATCCGCAAGGCGACCCAGGGCGTGGTGGCGCTCGAGAACTGCCATCCCTTCGTGCGCGAGCTGTGGGGCCGCTACTGGGTGTTCGCGCACAACGGTGACCTCAAGGACTTCCATCCCCGGCTGCATGCCAGCTTCCGGCCGGTGGGCAGCACCGACAGCGAGCGCGCCTTCTGCTGGCTCATGCAGGAGATGTGGAAATCACACGCGGGCGTGCCCAGCGTCGAGGAGCTGACCCTGACATTGCGCGAGCTCGCGCCGCAGATCGCCCGGCACGGGCCGTTCAACTTCCTGCTGTCGAATGGCGTGGCCCTGTGGTCTCATTGCTCGACGAACCTGTTCCATGTGGAGCGGCGGCACCCCTTCGCGCACGCCCAGCTGAAGGACGAAGACCTGGCGATCGACTTCGCCACGCTCACCACACCCAGCGACAAGGTCGCGGTGGTCGTCACTGCGCCGCTGACCACGAACGAGGCGTGGATTCCTTTCTCTCCGGGGGACTTGCGAGTGTTCGTCGATGGGGAGCGGGTGGGGTGAGGGCTTCTGCGTCGGGTAAGGAGTTGGATTGAACGCAGAGGGCGCTGAGGTGGCGTAGCGGCCGCGGAGGAATGGCCGGTGCGCGGGGAACGATCTTGGCGAGCAATTCGGCCACGCGATCATCGACTACCAGATCTTCAAAGCACAGTCGGGCAGCACGACGGCACTCAAGAACGCTGACTCCTGCGAGCCGTGAAGCGATGACCTCGCGTGGGTGACTTCAGCAGACGGGGTTCGCTCCCTCTCCAGCATGCGGGAGAGATGGATGCAGCGCGGCGCTGCCGACTTGCGCCCCGGAACCCACTCCGTCATCCCCCGCGCACGCGGGGACCCAGGAGCGCGGTGCTTCCGGCGCGCGACACGGGCCGTCGCTTCGCTCGGCCTTGCGCTGGGTCCCCGCTTTCGCGGGGATGACGGTTCTTTTGCTATTACTCGTTTGAGAGCAAGCGTTCCTAGGTAGCCCCGGAACCCACTCCGTCATCCCCGCGCACGCGGGGACCCAGGAGCGCGGTGC
>DAIMZU010000616.1:0-2446 GCA_036733845.1 Ramlibacter sp. | reverse complement strand
CTGCTGATCGACGAGGTCGAGGACGTCTATCCTCCCATCAGCACGGAGGCGGCGCAGTTCATGGCGCGCGCCGAGCAGGTGGTCGCGCCCGGCAGCGGCAGCGTCAGCGGCAAGGCCTGGGTCAACCAGGTGCTCGAGTCCAATCCGGTACCCACGATCTGGGTTACCAACCGCATCGAGCAGATCGACCCGGCCTTCCGCCGGCGCTTTGCCTACCATCTCGAACTGAAGTCGCCGCCGCCCGGCTCACGGGAGCAGCTGGTGCGCAAGACCCTCGAGGGTGTGCCGGTCTCCGAAGCCTTCGTCGCCCGGCTCACCGAACGCAAGGGCCTGACGCCGGCGCAGATCCGGACCGCTGCGCGGTTTGCCACCCTGGCCAGTGGCGAGACAGCGGCCATGGAGGACCTGATCGAGCGGCAGCTTCGCAACGCCGACCTGGCGCTCGGCACCCGGGGTGGCCCGGCACGCGAGCGGCGGGCCGTGACGAGTTTCGACCTGGACATGCTCCACGTCGAGAGCCGCTTCGAGATCCCGCGCATCGTCGCCGCGCTGCGTGCGAGCGGCCACGGCACCCTGTGTTTCCACGGGCCGCCCGGAACGGGCAAGACCGCCCTGGCCGAGCACATCGCCCGCAGCATCGAGCGGCCGCTGCTGGTGCGGCAGGCCAGCGACCTCATGAGCAAGTTCGTGGGCGAGACCGAGCAGAACATGGCCGCCATGTTCCGCGAGGCGGAGGCCGAGAAAGCAGTGCTGCTGCTGGACGAGGCGGACAGCTTCCTGCAGGACCGCCGCGGCGCTCAGCGCACCTACGAGGTGACCGAAGTCAACGAAATGCTCCAGCAGATGGAGCGTTTTGCCGGCGTGTTCATCTGCACCACCAACATGATGGACCGCATCGACCAGGCGGCGCTGCGGCGATTCACCTTCAAGATCCGGTTCAACCCGCTCACCGCGGTTCAGCGCGAGCGGATGTTCGTCACCGAGGCGCTCGAGGGACAGGTGCAGCGCCTGTCACCGGACATAGCGGCGCGCCTGCACCGGCTCGATCAGCTGTGCCCGGGCGATTTCGCGGCCGTCAAGCGGCAGGTCACCATCCTCGCGGTGCAGTTCACGCCCGCCGAGTTCATGGAGCAGCTCGAGGCAGAGCACCGCATCAAGCCGGAGGTGCGCGAGACGCGCGCGATGGGCTTCCTGGCCTGAGGCGTGGCGGGCCGTCAGCGGTAGAAGGCCTCGACCTGGCCCTTGAGCGTGATCAGCAACGGGCGACCGCGGCGGTCCAGCGTCTTGCCGGCGGGCACCTTGATCCAGCCTTCGCTGACGCAGTATTCCTCGACGTCGTGGCGTTCCTTGCCGTTGAAGCGGATGCCGACATCGTGCTCGAACACCGCGGCGACATGGTGCGGGCTGCGGGGGTCGACCGACAGGCGGTCCGGCAGGTCAGGGCGGGCGGCGGGTGCCTGGGCGGGAGAATCGTTCATGGCACGCATTGTGCCAAGGCGGCCCGCTGCGATTCAGGCGGCCGAGCCCACGACGCGCAGGACCTCGTCGCCGTAGGCTTCGAGCTTCTTGGTGCCCAGGCCGTTGATGCCTCCGAGCTCGGCCACCGAGCGCGGCTCGCGGGCGGCGATGGCGGCCAGCGTGGCGTCGTGGAAGATGACATAGGCCGGCAGGTTGTGCGAACGGGCCACTTCGGCCCGCCACGCCTTCAGGCGCTCGTAGCATTGGCGCGCCCCTTCGGTGAGTCCCGCCACCAGCAGCGCATTGGCGCCGGGGGCCGCCCGCGTTGTGCGGCGGCTGCGCCCGGGCGCGGCCACGCCTTCGCGCAGCAGCACCGGCTGCTCGCCGCGCAGCACCGCCCGGGAGCCGGGGGTCAGTTGCAGCGTGTTGAACGCCTGGGCATCGACCGACAGGGCGCCGACGGCGATCAGCTGACGCAGCACACCGCGCAGCTGCGCTTCGGAGAACTCGGCCCCGAGCCCGAAGGTGCTGACCTGGTCGTGCCCGTGCTGGCGGACCTTGTCGGTCGCCTTGCCGCGAAGGATGTCGATGACGTGGCCGGCGCCGAAGGAAATGCCGCTGTGCTGCTGCACCCGGTAAAGGGTCGACAGGAGCTTGCGCGCGGCGTCCGTGCCGTCCCAGACCTGCGGCGGCTGCAGGCAGTTGTCGCAGTTGCCGCAGGGCGTGCTGTCCTCGCCGAAGTAGCGCAGCAGCCGCACGCGCCGGCAATCGGTGGCCTCGGCCAGCCCCAGCAGGGCATCGAGCTTGTCGCGCATGACCTGCTTGAAGGGCTCGCCGGCGGGGCTCTCGTCGATCATGCGACGCTGGTTGACCACGTCCTGCAGCCCATAAGCCATCCAGGCGGCAGCGGGCAGGCCGTCGCGGCCGGCGCGGCCAGTCTCCTGGTAGTAGCCCTCGATGTTCTTGGGCATGTCGAGGTGTGCGACGA
>DAIMZU010000615.1:0-2450 GCA_036733845.1 Ramlibacter sp. | reverse complement strand
ACAACCGCGAGCTGTACGAGCGCAACTACGGGCAACTGTTCATCGTCAACGTCGTGGTTGCGGCGGTGCTGGTGATCGTGATCGGCTGGATCGGCCTTCGGCTGTTCTCCCGCCTGCGGCGCGGCAAGTTCGGCAGCCGACTCCTGATCCGGCTGGCCGCCATCTTCGCCCTGGTGGGCATCCTGCCCGGGCTGCTGATCTACACCATCTCCTACCAGTTCGTCTCCCGCTCGATCGAGAGCTGGTTCGATGTCAAGGTCGAGGGCGCGCTCGACGCAGGCCTCAACCTCGGCCGCGTCACCCTCGATGTGCTCACCCGCGACATGACGGGCAAGACCCGCATTGCCGCGTCCCAGCTGGCGGACATCTCCGACGCCACCGCACCCCTGGTGCTCGAGCGTCTGCGCGAGCAGCTCGCCGCCAGCGACCTGGTGCTGTGGAGCGCGAACGGCCAGCTCATCGCAAGCGCAGGGCATTCCCGCTTCCAGCTCAATCCCGAGCGACCCTCCGCCCAGATGCTGCGCAACGTCCGCTCCCAGCGGGCCGTGGGCGTGGTCGAAGGCCTGGAGGACGCCACGCCCAGCGCCCCGGCCAGCGGACGCATCCGGACCATGGCCCTGGTGGCGCCGTCCAGCCTGGGCCTGCTCGGCGAGCCGCGTTACCTGCAGGTCACCCAGGAGCTGCCGGCCACCCTCGTGGCCAACGCACTGGCGGTGCAGGAAGCCAACCGCGAGTACCAGCAGCGCGCTCTGGGACGCGAGGGGCTGCGGCGCATGTACATCGGCACGCTCACGCTCAGCCTGTTCCTGTCCGTCTTCGGCGCCGTCCTTCTGGCCATCGTCCTGGGCAACTCGCTCGCGCGGCCGCTGCTGCTGCTGGCGGCCGGTGTGCGCGAGGTCGCGGCCGGCGACCTCAGCCCCAAGCCGGTGCTGCAAGGCAAGGACGAACTCGGCGGCCTGACCCGGTCCTTCGCGCAGATGACCCAGCAACTCGCCGACGCCCGCGCCGCCGTCGAGCAGAGCATGCAGCAGGTCGACGCCGCACGCAGCGACCTGCAGACCATCCTGGACAACCTCACGGCCGGTGTCGTGGTGCTCGACGCCCAGGGCAACATCCTCTCGGCCAATCCGGGGGCCACCCGCATCCTGCGCGCGCCCCTCGCTGCATACGAAGGGCAGCCCCTGTCGGCCCTGCCGGGGCTGGAGACCTTCGGCGAGGCCGTGCAGGCCCAGTTCGAGGGCTACCACGTCGAGCGGCTCCAGCACGGCCTGGACCATTGGCAGCAGTCTTTCGAACTGCACGCGCCGGCCCACCCAGGCGCCGCCACCAGCAGCGCCATCACCCTTGTCGTGCGCGGCGCCGAGATGCCCCCCGACGCGACCGGCCGTCCGGCCCACCTGCTCGTGCTCGACGACATCTCAGAGGTGGTCAGCGCCCAGCGCGCGCAGGCCTGGGCCGAGGTCGCCCGGCGACTCGCGCATGAAATCAAGAACCCGCTGACGCCCATCCAGCTGTCGGCCGAGCGCCTCGAGATGAAACTCGCGGGGAAGGTCGAAGGCAGCGACCGCGCGCTGCTGGAGAAGTCCGTGCGCACCATCGTCGACCAGGTCGAGGCCATGAAGCGACTGGTCAACGAATTCCGCGACTACGCCCGCCTGCCGGCGGCGGAGCTCAAGCCCCTGGACCTCAACGCGCTTGCCAGCGACGTGCTGCACCTCTACCTGCGCGAGGCGGGCACCGACGGGGCCGCCACCGCGCGGCAGGTGCCCGTGCGCGTCGAGCTGGACGCGCAGTGCCCGCCCATCCTCGGTGATGCCAACCAGCTGCGACAGGTCATCCACAACCTCCTGCAGAATGCGCAGGATGCGGTCGAACATGCCGAGCGCAAGGACGTCACCCTGCGCACCCAGTGGAACGAAACGGCGCGCCGCGTGCGGCTGATCGTGCAGGACAGCGGCAGCGGCTTCCCCGAGCACATCCTCAAGCGTGCTTTCGAGCCCTACGTCACCACCAAGTCGCGCGGCACGGGCCTCGGCCTGGCCGTCGTCAAGAAAATCGCCGACGAACACGGCGCCCGCATCGACCTCAAGAACCGCACGCAGGACGGTTCCGTCGTAGGCGCCCAAGTGTCGTTATCATTCGCAGTTGCGGCATAGCAACAGCCCCCGCCGGCCGCAGGGGGGCAGGTCAGAACCCATGGCAAACATCCTGGTCGTAGACGATGAACTCGGCATCCGAGACCTGCTTTCCGAAATCCTGAACGACGAAGGGCACGCGGTCGAGCTCGCGGAGAACGCCGCGCAGGCCCGCGCGGCCCGCCTGCGCACCCGCTACGACCTCGTCCTACTCGACATCTGGATGCCCGACACCGACGGCGTCACCCTGCTCAAGGAATGGTCCACCACCGGCCTGCTCAACATGCCGGTCATCATGATGAGCGGCCACGCCAC
>DAIMZU010000614.1:0-2460 GCA_036733845.1 Ramlibacter sp. | reverse complement strand
GGGTGGGTGGACGGGCCGGGTCCCGAGGCGGCAACGCGTGAGCGGCCTCGGCCTCACGCCGGGTGTGCTCGCAGCGTTCGCGGCCTGCGTCGTGCTCGCGGCCGTCGTCCAGAACCTCACCGGGTTCGCGCTGGGTCTCGTCATGCTCGGGCTGGTCGCGATCCTCCAGCTCGTGCCGCTTGCTGATGCCGCCAACGCCGCCATGGTGCTGGCGCTGGTCAACGGCATCGTGTACTTCCGCGCCCAGCGGGCGCAGCCGCCCTGGAAGCTGATGCGACCCGCCCTGGTGGCCAGCATCGTTGGGGTGGTGCTCGGACTGGCCCTGCTGGCCTGGCTCAGCACCAATGCGGTCCAGTGGCTGCGGCTGCTGCTGGGCGTCTTGATCGTCCTCAGTGCCTCCGCCCTGCTGATGCGGCCGCGTCAGTCGGCGGAGGGTTCGTCCCGTGGCGGACTCGCCCGCGCCGGCTTCCTCGCCGGCATCATGGGCGGGTTGTTCTCGGCTTCCGGGCCGCCGATGGTGTTCTACATGTTCAGGCAGCCGCTCGACATCGAGACCATCCGGCGCTGCCTGGTGCTGGTGTTCGCGACCAATGCCGGTGTCCGGCTGGTGCTGGTGCTTGCGAGCGGCGGGTTTTCCGCCCTGTCGGTGGTGCTGGCCGCCGTGGCGGCGCCGCTGGTCTTCGGCATCACCCGGCTGATGGCGGGTCGCGCGCCGAACATCCCGCGGCAGGTCCTCAACCGCGTGGCCGCGGGCTTTCTGGTCCTGACCGGTGTCCTGCTGGTGGTGTCCGCCCTGCGGCACATCGTGGCGCCCGGAGCCTGAGACGGCACCTGCCTCAGGCGCCTAGAAGCGCTCGCCGGGTGCCAGGTAGCGCCACTGACCCGCGGGCAGCCCCGCCATGGGCACGCGCCCGATCCGGATGCGCCGCAGCGCCGTGAGCCGCAGCCCGGCCTGAGCGCACATCCAGGGGACAGCCTCGGGCGGGATGCCCTTGGCCGCCAGGCGCAGGCGGGCTTCACTCTGCCAGCTCACCCGGGCCGGCGGCAAGGCGCGCCCTTCGGCCACCAGGCCGCGGTTCAGCCGCTCCAGGCCGCCCGGGTGCGCGGTGCCTTCCACCTCGGCCACGAGTTCCTGCTCGATCAGGTGGGCGTCCTCGCGCAGCTTGCGCACGATGCGCCCGTCCTGGCTGAAGACGCAGAGCCCCTCGGCGGGTGCCGGAAGCTCCAGAAGCGGCTGCAGGCCCGTCCAGTGGCTGCGGGCCGGGACCACGCCGGAGCTGTCCTGCGCCCAGTGCGTGGCCGCGCCGATGGACGCGAGCGCCTGGTCCGTGCGCATGCCGGCGGGCTTGTGCAAAAGGAAGGTGGCGAGCGTGTCGGGCTGCAGGTGGGCGGTTGAATCGATGGTGATCTGTTCGCCGGTGACGCGGAACTGCGGCTCATCGACGACGCGGCCGTCCACGCGGACGCGGCCTTGGGTGATGTACTGCTCGGCCTCGCGGCGGGAACAGGCGAGCTGCGCTGCGACGACTTTCGACAGGCGGGTCGGCTCGTCAGGCATGTCCGGCCCCTTCAAAGAACGCGAGCTTGCGCGAGCGCGGCAGGGCCTTGAGCTGCATTTCCGCCCTCAACGCGTCGCCCTTGCCAGGGTACTCTCGGGCGGCCAGCACCCGCAGCGGCGGCCGCGCCCGTGTGAAGCGGGCCCCCAGGCCGCAGGCGTGCTCGAGGAAGCGGCGCTCCACGTCCAGGGCGATCCCGGCGTAGTACACGCCGCCTTCGCATTCGAGCAGGTACAGCCAGTAGGGCGGGCCCGCGCCGCCATCGTTCGACATTCCATCCACACGGCGATTGTGAGGCCTCTGCGGCGTTAGCATGCCCCCATGGACAGCGCGCCGCTCTTTCGCCTCCTGGCCGACGCCGTGCTGGTGCTGCACGTCGCCCTGGTGCTGTTCGTCGTGGCGGGCTTGGCGGTCATCGTCGTGGGCAACCGGCTGCGCTGGGACTGGGTCAACCGGCCGTCCTTCCGGCTCGCCCACCTGGCCACCATCGTGGTCGTCGCGGCGCAGGCGTGGCTCGGCGTCGTGTGCCCGCTCACCACGCTGGAGATGGGATTGCGCGTGCGGGCCGGTGCGGCCACCTACGAGGGCAGCTTCATCGCGCACTGGCTGCACGCGCTGCTGTACTGGGAGGCGCCGCCCTGGGTGTTCGTCGTTGCCTACTCGACCTTCGCGCTGGCGGTGCTGGCGGTCTGGTGGCGGTTTCCGCCGCGCACCGGCCCGCGCCGCACGCCTGCCGCCGGCTGAGCCAGGGCCAGCGAATGCCAGCCCCGCTCAGTTCGCCCGCAGGCCTGCCGCACGCACGACATCCCCCAGCCGTTTCTCGTCGCGGGCAATCAGCTCGTTGACGGCGGTCACCGACATCGGATTCGCATCGACCCCCACCCGCTGAAGCGCGGCGCGGCCA
>DAIMZU010000613.1:0-2464 GCA_036733845.1 Ramlibacter sp. | reverse complement strand
CTCCTGCCCGGGTTTCTGCTTTCTACTTTCCCCGGTTTCTTCTTTGCCCGAACTCCGCCTCTCGCTCCTCGACTTCTCGGCCTGTCGACTTCTCGACTCCCCTTGCTCAAACACCGCTTCTACTACGCTATAAAGCCCTTCGTTCCCTGGGGCGTCCGGATGGCGCTGCGCCGCGTGGCCGCCCGACGGAGTCTCGCCCGCACCCAAGGGCTTTGGCCAATTGACGCCACCGCTCGCCGCCAGCCCGAGGCCTGGACCGGCTGGCCCGATGGCCGGAAGTTCGCCGTGGTCCTCACCCACGATGTGGAAGGGCCCGCCGGGCTCGCCAAGTGCTCGCAGTTGATCGAGCTCGAAAAGCGCCTGGGCTTTCGCTCCGCCTTCAATTTCATCCCCGAAGGCAGCTATCGCATCTCCGACGCCCTCCGCGCCGAGATTGCCCACCATGGCTTCGAAGTTGGGGTGCACGATCTGCGCCACGACGGTAAACTCTTCCAGTCGCGTCGCTCCTTCCGCGAAAACGCCGCCCGCATCAACCACTACATCAAAGCGTGGGGCGCCACCGGCTACCGGTCAGGATTCATGCTGCGCAACCTGGACTGGTTGCACGCCCTCGATATCGGGTACGACTCTTCCACCTTCGATACCGACCCCTTTGAGTTCCAGCCCGACGGCGCCGGCACCATCTTTCCTTACTGGATCCCAGCGCCCAAGCTGCAGCCCACCGAGACAATTTCCCCCTTTGGCCGCCCCGGTTACGTCGAGCTGCCCTACACGCTGCCGCAGGACTCCACGCTCTTTCTCGTCCTGCAGGAGAAGTCACCCGCCATATGGCTCCGCAAACTCGACTGGGTCGCGCAGAACGGCGGCATGGTTCTGGTCAATGTGCACCCGGACTACATGCGTTTTCCGGGCGAGGCAGAATCGCCCCGGACCTATCCCTGCGCCTATTACGAGGCGCTGCTCCACTATTTGCGTGATCGCTATGCCGGCCAGTTCTGGCAGGCTCTCCCCCGCGAGGTCGCGAAGTTCACCGCTGCCAGCGAAACGCCCCGTGTGCTCCGGAAAAACCGGCGCATCGGCATGGTCACCCACTCGTTCTACGAAAACGACAACCGCGTCACCCGCTACGCCGAAGCCCTCGCCGCCCGGGGCGATCATGTCGACGTCGTTTCGCTCCGCCGCTCGGCCACCGCTGCCACCCACGAGGTCATTGAGGGCGTCAATGTCCACCGCCTCCAGGACCGCTTCGGCAAGAAGGAACAGTCCAAGCTGTCCTTCCTCTGGCCCACGCTGCGCTTCCTCTGGACGTCCTCGCGCTGGCTCACCAACCGCCACTCCCGCCAGCGCTACGATGTTCTGCACATTCACAACATGCCGGACTTCCTGGTTTTTGCCGGCTGGTACGCCCGTCTCACCGGCGCCCGGATCATCCTCGATATCCACGACATCGTCCCGGAATTTTATTCGAGCAAGTTTGCCGGCGGCAAAGTCTCGCTGACCGCCCGTGCCCTCCGGGTGATCGAACGCTGGTCCGCCCGCTTTGCCGACCACGTGATCATCTCCAATCACCTCTGGTTCGAAAAATACACCGCCCGGACCGGCACGCTCGATAAATGCTCGGTCTATATCAATAACGTCGATACGCGGATCTTTCACCCCCATCCGCGCACCCGGACCGACGACAAATGGATCGTCCTGTTTCCCGGCGGCCTGCAATGGCACCAGGGCCTCGACATCGCCTTGCGCGCTTTTGTGCGGGTGAGCCAGGCCATCCCCGGGATCGAGTTTCACATCTACGGTGACGGCAACATGAAGCCGTCCCTCATCGCCCTCACGAGCGAACTCGGCCTGGACGGCAAGGTCCGCTTCTTCGAGCCCGTGGGCGTGCGGCAAGTTGCCCAGATCATGGCGGATGCCGACCTCGGCGTGGTGCCCAAGCGCGCCGATGGATTCGGCAACGAAGCGTATAGCACCAAGATCATGGAGTTCATGTCGCTCGGCGTACCCGTAGTCGTGTCCCAGACCAAAATCGACCGGTTCTATTTCAACGACGCCGTCGTCCGCTTTTTCGAATCCGGCAACGCCGACGCCCTCGCGGACGCGATGCTGCAGGTGATCACCGACCCCGACCTACGTCAGCGCATGGTGGCCAACGCCCTCATCTACGCCGAGCGCCATAGCTGGACCTCCCGCCGCCCGGATTATCTGCAGCTCGTCGACGACCTGATCGAACGCGGCGTCGCCAAACCCGTGGTCGCCATGCCGACAGAGGAGAGGAGTCAGGAGCCAGGAGTCAGGAGCCAGGAGAAAACTTCGGATCGGGCCGCTCGAGGGTCGAGTGGTCGAGAGGTCGAGGTGTTGGGGAGTAGCGAGTAGGAGGCGGACAAAGAAGAAATTGGGTGAAGGTAGAAATAAGAAACATCGCCCACTCCAAGTCCTCTGGGACACCAAATTCTGAATACTG
>DAIMZU010000612.1:0-2464 GCA_036733845.1 Ramlibacter sp. | reverse complement strand
TGGTGAGCATGGTGGTCACGGCGAAGCTGCCCACGACCATGGCCGTGACCGGCAGCGTGATGTGCCAGAGGTAGTCGACGATCTTGCCGCCCAGGCTCAGCTGCTCCCAGTTGGCCGATGTCAGGCCCCGCAGGGGAAACCACTGCAGTTGCCCGCCGAAGATCACCAGCAGCGCCACGCCGAGCACGAAGCCCGGGATGGCATAGCCCACCAGCACGACCAGCGTCGTGACGAAGTCGAAGCGCGTGCCGGCCCGCACCGCCTTGGCTACCCCGAGCGGCACGGCGATCATGTAGCTCAGGAAAAAAGTCCACAGCCCCAGGCTGGCCGACACCGGCAGCTTCTCCTTGACGAGCTGCCAGACGTCCTTGTGCTGGTAGAAGCTGCGGCCGAGGTCGAAGCGGGCGAACTGCCCGAGCATCTGCAGGAAGCGCTCGTGCGCGGGCTTGTCGAACCCATAGAGGGCGCGGATTTCCTCGATGCGTTTCTCGTCGACCCCCTGCCGGCCGCGGTAGCCGGCGCCCGCGGCAGCGGCGGTCTCGCCGCCCGCGTCCCGCCCTTGCAACTGGGCCACCATCTGCTCGACCGGCCCGCCGGGCACGAACTGCACGACCATGAAGGTCAGCAGCAGCACCCCGAACAGCGTCGGGATCATCAGCAGCAGGCGCTTGAGGATGTAGGCGGTCATGGAGGCGAGGCCTTCGCGGTGGCGGCACGGTTGTCGGGCGAGGCCCACCAGGTCGACATCGCCCAGTTGTGCGCATCGTAGTAGGGCGGAATGGTGGCGGGCAATTCGAACCGTCGGGGCCGGTACCCGATCAGGAAATCGCTGCCGAAATACTGCGGGATCGAGTAATGCCCGTGGCCCAGCACGCGGTCGAGCGCCCGCATCGCCGCGGACAGCTCGACGCGGGTATTGGCCCCGAGGACCTTCTGCAGCAATGCGTCCACCGCCGGATCCGCGATGCCCCAGAGATTGCCGGAGCCCTGCGTCTTGGCCGCCTCGGAGCCGAAGCGCTCGACCAGCTCGATGCCCGGCGACGTGCTGCCCGGCAGGCGTGCGGTGGTGACGTCGAACTCGAAGTTGTCCAGCCGCATCTTGGCCAGAGAGAAATCGACGCTGCGGTACACCAGCGTGATGCCCAGGCGTTCGAGTGACTTCTGGAAAGGCGCGACGATGCGCACCATCGAGGGCTGGTCGTTGAGGAACTCGATCACGAAGGGCTCGCCCCGTGCATTGCGCAAGGCCCCGTCGCGGTAGGTCCAGCCGGCCTCGGCCAGCAGGGCCTGGGCGCGGCGCAGGTTCTCGCGCAGGCTGTTGGGCGGCGCGGTGCTGGCGGGCACGTGCGCCGGGCCGAACACTTCGGGGCGCAGCTTGTCGCGCAAGGGCTCGAGCAAGGCGAGTTCGTCCGGCTTGGGCAGGCCCTCGGCGTGGAACTCGCTGTTCGGGAAGTAGCCGTGCACCCGCTGGTACAGGTTGTAGAACAGCTGCCGGTTCATCCACTCGAAGTCGAGCGCCAGCCCGAGCGCCTGCCGCACCCGGATGTCCTGGAACTGCGGCCGCCGCAGGTTGAAGATGTAGCCCTGGAAATCGCCGGGATTCTGGTTCTTGAAGGCCCGCTTGGCCAACTCGCCCGAATCGAAGGCCCGGCCGGTGTACTGCCGCGCCCAGTTGCGCGAAATGAACTCGCGCATGAAGTCGAACTCGCCAGCCTTGAGGCCTTCGAAGCGCGAGGTCTCGTCCAGGTAGATCTTGAAGCTGATGCGGTCGAAGTTGTAGTGGCCACGCCGCACCGGCAGTTCGGCGCCCCAGTAGTCAGGGTCCCGCACGTAGGTGACGTCGCGCCCGAAGCGCCCGCTGGACAGCCGATAAGGCCCGCTCGCCACCGGGATGTCGGTCACGATCTGGTCAAAGGGCTTGCCGCCGCCCCAGGTACGGCCGAACACCGGCATGCTGCCCACGATGAGCGGCAATTCGCGGTTGTCGGTGTGGAAATCGAAGCGCGCCGTGCGGGCATCGACCTCGACGACGTCCTTCACCTCGGCGTAGATGGCACGGAACTGCGGCGCCGCCAGCTTGCTGGTCAGGGTGCGGAACGAGTGGACCACGTCGGCCGCCAGCACCGGCTTGCCATCATGGAAGCGTGCCCGGGGGTGCAGCCGGAAGGTAGCCGAGCGGCGGTCGGGCGCGACCGTGACGTCCTCGGCCAGCAGGCCGTAGGCGGTGGTCGGCTCGTCCGAGTTGCCGGTCAGCAGGGTCTCGAACATCAGCGCCGTCATGCCGTAAGGCGCCGTGCCCTTGAGCGTGAAGGGGTTGAACTTGTCGAAGTTGGTGGGCCGGGTCGGCGGGACCATGCGGATCTCGCCACCCTTGGGCGCCTGGGGGTTCACGTAGTCGAAATGGGTGAACCCCGGCGGGTACTTGACGTCACCGAACTGGGCATAGGCATGGGCGCCCCAGGAC
>DAIMZU010000611.1:0-2464 GCA_036733845.1 Ramlibacter sp. | reverse complement strand
TGGAGCCTTCCTTGAGGGTTTCCATCAGCTTGGCGCGCTCTTCGCCCATGGAGGCCTCGACCACGGCGCGGCGGCTCAGCACGACGTTATTGCGCTTGCGGTCGAGCTTGATGACCTTGAACTCGAGCGTCTTGTTCTCGTAGGGGGTCAGGTCCTTGATGGGACGGGTGTCGATCAGCGAGCCCGGCAGGAAGGCGCGGATGCCGTTGACCAGCACGGTGAGGCCGCCCTTGACCTTGCCGGAGGTGGTGCCGGTGACGAATTCGCCGGATTCGAGGGCCTTCTCGAGGGCCATCCAGGAGGCGAGGCGCTTGGCCTTGTCGCGCGACAGGATGGTGTCGCCGTAGCCGTTCTCGATGGCGTCGATCGCCACCGAGACGAAATCGCCCACCTGGACTTCAACGCCACCCTGGTCGTTCTTGAATTCTTCGACCGGGACATAGGCCTCGGACTTGAGGCCGGCGTTCACGACCACGAAGTTGTGCTCGATGCGCACGACTTCAGCGGTGATGACCTCACCGGTTTTCATTTCGCCGCGTTGCAGCGATTCTTCGAACAGGGCGGCAAAGGATTCGGACATTCGGTTTTCCTTGCACGTCGACCAGGTTTCCACCGGCACCATTGCCGGGTGTTTCTAGGACTGGAGACGGCGGTTTCTTGCGGCGGGGCCGCGGTTGGGTTGGAACGTCCACGTCGCCGGGCGCTGTCGCGCGGAGGGAGCGGCGTGGGGCTCTGGCTTCGGGTGGAAACCCACCCAGGCGGCATTCAGGCGGACCCGAATGCGTGCCGGTCTTCCCACCACTGGAGCACCTGCAGGACCGATTGCTCGATCGACTGCGCGGAGTTGTCCAGAAGGAGGGCATCATGCGCGGGCTTCAGGGGCGCGACTGGGCGCTGTGAATCCCGGGCATCACGCGCCTCCAGGTCGGCGCGAAGACTGTCGATTGTAGTGCTGATTCCCTTGGAATTCAACTGCTTGTGCCGGCGCTCGGCCCGTTGGGCGGCGCTCGCGGTCAGGTAGACCTTCAGTTGCGCGTCCGGGAAGATGACCGTTCCCATGTCCCGCCCGTCGGCCACCAGGCCAGGCAGCCGCCGGAAGCCCTGCTGCAGCGCGACCAGCGCGCTGCGCACGGAAGGCAGCACCGACACGCGCGAGGCATCCATGCCGGCGGCCTCGGTGCGGATGGCGTCGCTGACGTCCTCGCCCGCCAGCAGCACGCGGTCGGCTTCGAAGCGCACCGGCAGGCGTTCGGCCAGCGCCGCCAGGGCATGCTCGTGCTCGGGGTCCAGGGGCAGGCCGGCGCGCCGGGCCGCCAGGGCGACCACCCGGTACAGCGCGCCGGAGTCGAGGTAGTGGTAGCCCAGCCGTGCCGCCACCTGCGAGGCCAGCGTTCCCTTGCCCGACGCGGTGGGGCCGTCGACGCAGATCACGGGCACGTGGGGCGCGGCGGTGCGGGCGACCGAGAACAGCGTCTCGAAGTAGTCCGGGAAGGTCTTGCCCACGCAGCGCGGATCGAGGATGCGCACCGGAACGCCCTGCGGGTTGAAGGCGGCCAGCGAGAAGCACATCGCCACGCGGTGGTCGTCGTAGGTGTGGATGGCGGCGGGCCGCCAGGTGCCCGGTGCGGTGACGCGCAGCTCGTCCGGGCCCTCGTGGACCTCGGCGCCGAGCTTGCGCAGTTCGGTCGCCATGGCGGTGATTCGGTCGGTTTCCTTGACCCGCCAGCTGGCGATGTTGGACAGGCGGGTGGTGCCCCGGGCGTACAGCGCCATCACGGCCAGGGTCATGGCGGCATCGGGAATGTGGTTGCAGTCCAGGTCGATGGCGCGCAGGGGCCAGGCCCCACGCCGCACCTCGATCCAGTTGGGGCCGGTGCGGATGTCGGCGCCCATGAGGCTCGCGGCTTCGAGGAAGCGGATGTCCCCCTGGATGCTCGCGCTGCCGAGGCCTTCAATGCGCAGCACGTTCCCGTCCGCAGCGGCGATCGCCCCCAGGGCGACGAAATAGCTGGCCGAGGAGGCGTCGGCCTCCACGTGCAGCACGCCCGGTGAGCGCAGGCGGCTGCCTGCCGCGATGGTGAAGCGTTGCCACTCCTGGCGCCGCACCGTGACGCCGAAACGCTCCAGCAGGGCCAGGGTGATCTCGACGTAGGGTTTGGAGATCAGCTCGCCCTGGACCTCGACGACGATGTCGCGCCTGGCGACCAGCGGCAAGGCCAGCAGCAAGGCCGTGAGGAACTGGCTGGACACGTCGCCGCGCACGGGAATCGGCGCGCCCAGGTGCAGCGCCTCGGGTGGGCCGGTTCGCAGGGGCGGGAAGCCGTCCTGGCCGAGGTAGTCGATGCGGCAGCCGAGGGCGCGCAGGGCGTCGACGAGGTCGCCGATGGGCCGCTCGTGCATGCGGGGCACGCCGGAGAGTTCGGCTTCGATGCCCAGGACGGCCAGGGCGGCGGTGAGCGGCCGC
>DAIMZU010000610.1:0-2471 GCA_036733845.1 Ramlibacter sp. | reverse complement strand
GCCCCTGCTCGACCAGGGCCGGTGCGATCAGCCAGCCGTGCCGGAACAGGCCGTTGACCTGCAGCAGGCCCTCGGCGCACGCGAGCAGCGGCAGGTTGTCAGGCAGCGCCGGGCGCAGGTTGGTCTCGGTGTGCACGAGGCGGGCCTCGGCCAGCCCCGGCAGCACGCTGTGCGCGGCAGTGAGCAGTTCGACCGTGCTGCGCACCGAGATGGGTGAGCGGTCCTCGCTTTCGATTTCGCTCGCGCCGACCAGGATGTGCTCGCCGCTTCGCGGCACGATGTACACGCGGTGACGGGGATGCAGTAGCCGCACCGGCCGGTGCAGGCGCACGCCAGGCGCATGCAGGTGCAGGATCTCGCCCCGCACACCACGCACCGGCAGCTGCGGCCGTGCCCCGGTGCCGCGCAGGTCCAGCACCCAGTCGGCCTGCAGGCGCTGGCCGCCGACTTCCAGGGCGCCCGGGTCGCAGCGGGTCACCGTCTGCCCCCAGTGAAAACGTGCTCCGGCGGCCGTGGCGGCGTCGGCCAGCGCGGGCATGGCCTGCACCGTGTCCACCTGGCCCTCGCCGGGGAGCCACCAGGCATGCGCCACGCGCGTGATGTCCGGTTCGAGCGAGCGCAGGCGTTCCGCCGCCAGCGGCTCGGGTGCACGGCCGCTCGGCGCCTTGGCGGCCAGCAGGTCGACCACCCGGCGTGCGGCGCCCTCGTCCCCGCGGTGCGCCAGCAGCAGGCTGCCCTCGAAGCGCAGGTCAGGCGCGGGCGTGAGCCCGCGCACCAGCCCCGGCCACAAGGCGAGGCTGCGCATGCCCAGGGCGAAGACGTTCTCGTCGGCGCATTCGAGCTCGGCGACCGGGCTGAGCATGCCGGCGGCGGTCCAGCCGGCGGCACCACGGCCCTGCGGGCTGGCGGCCGGGTCGAACACGTCCACGAGGTGCCCCTCGCGCGCGAGTTGCAGGGCGAACAGGCGCCCGAGCAGGCCCGCGCCGGCGATGGCGATGCGAAGTCCGGTGGAGGCCCTCATGCCGAGCCCTCGTGCACGCGCTGAGGCAGCGTCGGATGCGGCCAGGCCGGCACCGGCGTGCCGCCGGCCTGCGCGTGGCCGGTCTCGAAGGCGGCTAGCAGCCCCGGAATCACCGCCTGCGGCTGCGGTCCGAGCCCGCGCACGATGCACACCCCATCGGCACCGGCGGCCGCGCTGTCCCTCACCTGCCCCACCTCCAGAATGCCGCCGATCGCCACGACGGGCGCGCCGGCATGGCGGCACCACCAGGCGAGGTTGTCCAGCCCCTGCGGAACCCAGGGCATGTCCTTGGTGGTGGTCGGCCACACCGGGCCACACGCGATGTAGCGCGGCGACAGCGCCCGGGCACGGCACAGCTCCCAGACGCTGTGTGAGCTGATTCCCAGCCCGACGCCGCTGTCCAGCAACCGGGCGCGGCCATCGTCGCCCAGGGCGAGCAGGTCCTCCTGCCCCAGGTGGACGGCCGGCGCGCCGAACGACTGCGCCAGTGCCCAGTGATCGTTGACGAACAGTTCGGCACCCTCGAGGCGAGCCAGCGCGAGGCCCTCCGCGAGCTCCGCGCGCAGTCCGTCGCGCCATGCGGCATCCGGCACCGGCGGCGACTTGATACGAAGCTGCACCGTCCGCACGCCCGCGGCGAGCACAGCCTCCAGGCGTTCGGCCGAATCGACCAGGGCGTAGATCCCCAGCGGACGGGCGCCGGCGCGCGGCACGGCGCGCGCCGCGAAACGAGGCGCCTCGCCCCAGGACAGCCGAGGCAGGGGACCGGGCCCGTCTGCCGGTGCATGCGCCGCCCAGCAGCCGAGCAGGGCCGCATCGGCTCCGGTGAATCCGAGTCCAGTCGCCCGCCCGAAACCTTCCCGCCATGCCTCGGCGTCGACCGGGGTGGCCGTGCCAGGCTCCACCCAGCCCCTCGCGAGCCCGGCTTCGAGCCAGTGCAGGCGAACGCCGCCGGCATGCGGCACGTCCAGCACGCACACGGTACCGGCTCCCTGGGCCCGCAGGCGCGCCGCATGGCCCGGCACCTGTTGCGCAGACAGGCCGGCCGGAAGGGCCTCGGCCAGCAGCAGCCCGCACGCGTCGTTCGTCATGGTGTGGCCTCCTCCGGTCATTGCATCACCAGTCCGCCGTCGACGAACAGCACCTGGCCCGTCATGAAGCCGCTCCAGTCCGACGCCAGGAACAGCACCGGCCCGGCGATGTCCTGCGGCGTGGCGATGCGCCGCAGCGGCGTTGCCGCGGCCAGGCTGTCGCGAAAGCCCGCGCGCGTGCCGGCGCTCGAAGCCGTCGGGTACACCAGGCCCGGGGCGACGCAGTTCACCCGCACCCCGAGCGGACCGAGTTCGGCCGCGAGGTTGCGGCTGAAGCCCACCAGCGCCGCCTTGGCAGTGGTGTAAGCGTGGTACGGGACGACGGGACGTTCGACCAGGTTGCTCACCAGGTTCACGAT
>DAIMZU010000609.1:0-2472 GCA_036733845.1 Ramlibacter sp. | reverse complement strand
GGCCCGAGCGCCGAACGCGGGTCGATGCCGTCGGCTGCGTTCGGCGGCGAGGGTGGGACGGAGGCGGGGCCGGGCAAGTGCGGTCGGCGGCAGGTCAGTCGCGGAAGTTGTTGAAGGACAGGGGCAGGTCGGCAATATCCTTGCGGATGAGCGCCATCGCGGCCTGAAGGTCGTCTTTCTTGGTCCCACTGACCCGGACGGCGTCACCCTGGATGGCCGCCTGGACCTTGAGCTTGCTGTCCTTGACGAGTTTCTGGATCTTCTTGGCCGCTTCGGATTCGATGCCGTTGCGCACCTTGATCACCTGCTTGACCTTGTCGCCGCCGATCTTCTGGACGCTGCCCTTGTCGAGGAAGCGAACGTCCACGCCGCGCTTGGCCAGCTTGCCGGTGAGGACGTCCTCGACCTGCTGCAGCTGGAAATCGGCGTCGCCGAACAGGGTGATTTCCTTGTCCTTGATCTCGATGGCGGCCGAGGTGCCCTTGAAATCGAAGCGGGTGCCGATTTCCTTGGCGGCGTTGTCGACTGCGTTGCGCACCTCCACCAGGTTGGGCTCGCAGACAGTATCGAATGATGGCATGTTGGATGACTCCGTTGTCCGTGGTCCGGCGACCGGATCGTGCTGTCGGATGCGACAATTCTCCCATGATCGTGGAGCACAACGTGCCGCTGCAGGCCCACAACAGCTTCGGCATCGTCGCGAAGGCCCGTGAGCTTGCGCGCGTGCGCAGCGAAGCCGACCTGCACGCATTGCTCCAGGATCCGGCGCTGGCCGCGGCACCCAAGTTCATTCTCGGCGGCGGCAGCAACATCGTGCTGACCGGCGACGTCCGGCCGCTGGTGCTCAAGGTCGAAATCCAGGGCATCCGCGTGGTGGACGACGGGCCGCGCGCCACCGTCATCGAGGCCGGCGCCGGCGAGAACTGGCATGGCCTGGTCACCTGGACGCTGGACCACGGCTTTCCCGGCCTGGAGAACCTCGCACTGATCCCCGGCAGTGTCGGTGGGTCGCCCGTGCAGAACGTGGGCGCCTATGGCGTCGAGGTGCAGGACCGCTTCGAATCGCTCGATGCCATGGACCTGGCCTCGGGCCGGGTGTTCACGCTCGACGCCAGCCAATGCGCCTTCGGCTACCGCGATTCGGTGTTCAAGCACGCTGCCGCCAAGGAGGGCGACCTGGGCCTGGCCGGCCGTGCCCTGATCCTGCGCGTGCGCTTTCGCCTGCCCAAGCCCTGGACACCCGTGCTGGGTTACCTTGACCTCGTGCGGCGCATGCAGGACAGCGGCGTGAGCCAGCCCTCGGCCCGCCAGGTGTACGACTGGGTGTGCGCCATCCGCGAATCCAAGCTGCCGGATCCCCGCGTGCTGGGCAACGCCGGGAGCTTCTTCAAGAATCCGACCGTCACCCCCGACCAGTGCCGCGACATCATCGCCCGCGAACCCAACATCGTGCACTACCCGATGCCGGATGGCAGCATCAAGCTGGCCGCCGGATGGCTGATCGACGCCTGTGGCTGGAAAGGGAAATCGGTGGGCAACGCAGGCGTCTACGAGAAGCAGGCGCTGGTGCTGGTCAACCGCGGCGGCGCAACCGGTGGCGAGGTCGTCACCCTCGCGCGCGCCATCCAGACCAGCGTGTACGAGCGCTTCGGCATCCGGCTCGAGCCCGAGCCCGTGGTGGTCTGAACTGGCGCCCCGGTCAGGAAATCGGCCGGTCCTTCTTCGACGACCCCGACACGCTGTCGCGCGCCGTGCGGCCGGCATCGCGCAGGTCGGACTTCACCCGGTTGGCCGCGACCGGATTCTTCTTGCTGTAGGCGTCCCAGGCTTTCTTGGCGAGGCCGGACGTGATGGCCAGCATGATGGCTTTGCGAAGGAATGGCATGGAGGTGCTCCTCGGTTGGAAAACTCCAGCTTAGACCGCGCAGCGCCGTCCCGATGAGTCCCCGTGGCCGCTTTCTGGCGTCAGCCGCAGGCGTACAAGTCCGGTGGCCAAGAAGCCCCGCTCTAAGTGCAGAGCCAGGCGTTCGACTTCAACGTCCCCCGGTCAGTTTCAGCAGCTGCTCCGCATCCCCGCCCGACAGCAAGCCCGTGGAAGCGTAGACGCCGAGCTTGTCACGCGTGTCGGTGATGTCGAGGTTGCGCATCGTCAGCTGGCCGATGCGGTCGCGCGGGGAGAACATGGACTCGCCTTTTTCCATGGTGAGCCGCTCGGGCTGGTAGGTCAGGTTGGGCGACTCGGTGTTCAGCAGGCTGTAGTCGTTGCCGCGACGCAGCTCGAGCGTGACCTCGCCGGTGATGGCGCGCGCCACCCAGCGCTGGGCCGTCTCGCGCAGCATCAGGGCCTGCGGGTCGAACCAGCGGCCCTGGTACAGTAGGCGGCCCAGGCGGCGGCCGTTGTCGCGGTACTGCTCGATGGTGTCCTCGTTGTGGATGCCGGTGACCAGCCGCTCGTAGGCGATGAACAGCAGC
>DAIMZU010000608.1:0-2481 GCA_036733845.1 Ramlibacter sp. | reverse complement strand
GTGCTCGTAGGTGCCGTCGAGCAGGCTCGTGAAGCGCGCGCGGTCGGCGGCGTTGATCTCGTCGAGTGTGAGCTTGTCGGTCATGGTGGAAGAAGGCGGCATGCGCGTGGTGGCGTCCGGGATGCGTCGACGATGGCGGCTCGTAACCAGGGGCGGTCGGCACGCGACCGCGCTGCATCCTGCCCGGAGCTGTCCGAAGTGTATACAAGCCCGTGGACGCCGCGCCGACGGGGCGGCCTATGTCCGCGCCAGGCGACGAGAAGGTGCAACGTGCCCTCCGCTCGACCGCCCGACGCTAAGTCGCTTCATCTTTCCCCAGGCGCTCCTCGTGCCTGACGAAGACCCGTTCGATCGCATCCGTCAACCCGCGGGGGGAGAAAGGCTTGGGCAGGACTTCGAGCCCTCGGGCGGCTATGGATTCGAGCTGCTCGGTATATCCCGTCATGAGCAGCACCGGCAACTGCGGGTAGCGCGTGCTGACTTGATGCGCCAAGGTCGCACCGTCCATGCCGCCGGGCATGACCACGTCAGTCAGTAGCATGTCGGCACCGTCGGGGTGCGATTCAAGCCAGCCGAGGGCCTCCTCGGCGCAGGCCACGTGAACGACGGTGCAGCCCAGTTCCTGCAACACCGGAAGGATGACCGACGCCACTTCCATGTTGTCTTCGACCAGCAGCACCGACTTGTTCAGCGCGATCGCTCGGCGTTCATCGGCCTGCGGCTCCGCAGGCGGGACCTCGGATGCAGGAAACACCATCCTGATCGTGGCCCCTTGCATGGGACGCGAATCGAGCGATATTTCGCCCCCAGCCCGTTTGCAGAGCGCCTGCACCTGGCTCAGTCCCAGTCCGGTGCCCCTGCCCACCGGCTTTGTCGTGAAAAAGGGTTCGAAGGCGCTCTTCGCGACATCCAGGTCCATGCCGACGCCTGTGTCCGACGCTTCGATCAGCACGTGGTTCGGTCCGGCAGCGCTTTCGGGTTCGTTCCTGGCCAACAGTCGGAAGCTGCCACCGGACGGCATCGCGTCCCGGGCATTGGCAGCAAGATTGAGTATCGCGAGCTCCAACTCGGCCGGATCGACAAAGATCGGCCGCGTCGACGGCTCCACGGCGATGGAGAGATTGATGCCACTTCCCAGGATGGGCGAGATCAGCTCGCGCATGCCGGGGAGGCGATCCTGGAGGCAGATGGTCTCCGGGACCAGTGCCTGCCGTCGTGAAAACGCCAGCAATTGCCGCGTCAGCTTCGTTGCCGATTCCGCCGCACGTCCGATCGCGTCGATGTACTTCGCCGGTGTCTTCGACTGCGACACCCGGAGCAGGTGCACGTTCCCCATGATGACCATCAACGCGTTGTTGAAGTCATGGGCCACCCCGCCCGTCAGGCGACCCAGCGCTTCGAGTTTCTGGGCCTGCAGCAGCGCCTCTTCGACCTGGCGGCGGGCGACCGATTCCTCGTTCAGCTTGCGTGCGGCATTCAGTGCCTCCCGGGTGCGCTGCATGGAGAAATACACCGCGTAAATGATTCCGAGCAGGGGGATGAGGCCGAACAGCGCGATCTTCCCGATTTCCTCGTAGAGGTCGCCCTTGATCGCGGCGAGCTCTCGGCCGGTTCCGATGAAGACGGGGTAGTCCCCCAGCTTCTTGAACAGGATGACCCGGCGCTGATTGTCCAGCGACGAGATGCTGCGGATGGCGCCTTCAGTGTCTCCCCCCAGCACGCGCTTGAGCACCTCGCTGTTGCTTCCCATCCGCTGGGGCGCCGAGGCAAGCTCTGGCCAGCGCGAATAGACGATGCCGTCGTCCCGGAACAAGGTGACGGCGACGCCGGGTTCGTCCGCAGCGATCTGCTTGTGGAACTCGGTAAAGAAAGACTGCCTGAGATTGACGGCGACGACGCCTGCGAAGCTCCCGTCGGCCGCCACGCGGGCGCGGCTCATGACGAAGAAGGGATCACCCGTCAGCCTGCCGTGGGCCGGCTCGCCGATATAGAGGCCACCCTGGTTGCGGGCGTGCCACTGAAAGTAGTCGCGGTCGGAGAGGTCAATCGATGGCAGGTCGGGAAAGCGGCTGCTCGCCAGCAGACGCCCGTCGGCTCCAACCATCACAATGGCCTGGATCTGCGGCTTGTTGCGCGCCAGGTCCATCAGCCGGGTATGAAGCGTCGAACCATCCGGGCCCGTGCTGTCGAGGAACTCACCGAGGTCCATGGCGTTCCGCAGCACGGTCTCGTTCGTATCCAGCACTCTCAGCGCCTGTTCATGCGCGATGCCGAGTGACCGCTCCATGCGGACCTCCGCTTCCCGCTCCATCTGTTTCAGCCGATGGACGCCGAAGGCCAGCAGGAGCGCAATGGGAACCGCCACGCAAAGGACCAGCAACACCTTGAGGGGCCGCAGCGAAATGGCCGTCACTTCGGTATCGCGGGCATTCATGGCGAGCCCAGTCGCACGACGCGGTTCATGTCTGGGGCCGCTCGTCG
>DAIMZU010000607.1:0-2482 GCA_036733845.1 Ramlibacter sp. | reverse complement strand
CCCCCCGCAGCGCATCGGCACAACGCTCCCGGCCCGCTCCGTCGGAGACTGCCACGCAGGCGCGTACCAGCGCCGGCGGACCGCCGGCCCTGAGGGCGGAACCGAAGGCCCGGATGCAGCCCGCGGCCGTGCGCTCACGTGCATCGGGCTCGGCGCTAGCCGACCTGCCGAGGTAGCGCCGAAGCGGCCCGGACAGAGAGGGAATCCCGTCGTGCGCCGCAGCCTGCGCGATCGGCAGGGCGGCACCCTGCGCCGCACCGGCGGGCAGCCACCGGACAGCCTGCCCGAGGAATTCACCCGTTCGCGGAGGGATTGCGGGGGCAACGGGATGAGCCGGCGGCGCGAGAACGATGAGCTTGGCTTCCATGGATGGGTCCGAGTGAGGGCAACGAGCCACTTTGCCAACGGCAGGGCTCGTGCGGCATATCGAACACTGACGACATCGCGTGGAGGGGGTGGCGCGACGATGACGCTTCACTTTTGCCCCACTGTTGGATCGAACCGACACCACGGTGCGCGCGGCCGATCCAAACTCCGGCCATGTCACGCCCCACCGCGCCGCGGCGCCTGTGGGACATCTCGCCGCCGGTGCACGCCGGCGCGCCGGTGTTCCCAGGCGACACGCCCTACACCCAGGACTGGACCGCCCGCATCGGCCCGGGCTGCCCGGTCAACGTCAGCCGCATCACCCTGTCACCGCATGTCGGTGCGCATGCCGATTCGCCGCTGCACTACGACCCTTCCGGCGCACCCATCGGCGAGATCGACCTCGATCCCTTCCTCGGGCCGTGCCGGGTCATCCATGCCATCGACTGCGGGCCGCTGGTGCGCTGGGAACACCTTGCGGCATCGGTCGACCGGCTGCCTCCAAGAGTCCTGGTGCGAACCTGTCGCGCCGCTGCGGTCGCGCACTGGGATCCGCTGCTCACCGCCTTCGCCGCCGAGGCTGTCGATGCGCTGGCCGACCGTGGCGTGCGCCTCGTGGGCATCGACACGGCCAGCGTGGATCCCGCCGAAAGCAAGACACTGGACACCCACCAAGTGCTGCGGCGGCGCGGCCTGCGCGTGCTGGAGAACCTGGTGCTCGACGACGTCCCCGAAGGCGACTACGAGTTGATCGCCCTCCCCCTCAAGCTCGTGACGGCGGATGCGTCGCCGGTGCGAGCGGTGCTCAGGAGCCTGCCATGAACGCCTGCCTGCCGCAGAGCCTGCAGGAATGCCGCGACCTGGATGCGCACGATTCGCTGGCACCCCTGCGCGACCTGTTCACGCTTCCCGAGGGCCTGATCTACCTGGATGGCAACTCGCTCGGCCCCCTACCCCGGGCGACGCCTGCCCGCATCGCTCAGGCGGTGAGCCAGGAATGGGGACAGGGCCTCATACGGAGCTGGAACGACGCTGGCTGGCATGCCATGCCCCAGGCGGTCGGTGACAAGATCGCCCGCCTGGTGGGCGCCGGGCCGGGTGAGCTGGTGGCCACGGACACCACCTCGATCAACCTCTACAAGGTGCTGAGCGCCGCCCTGTCCATCTCACGGCGGGATTCGCCCGCCAGGCGGGTGATCCTGAGCGAGCGCAGCAACTTCCCGACCGACCTCTACATCGCCCAGGCGCTGTGCCGCGAGCGCGGCTTCGAACTCCGGATGGTCGACACCGCGGACGCGCTGCCCGGCGCCCTCGGCGACGACGTCGCCGTCCTCATGCTCACCCACGTGAACTACCGCACCGGCGCGATGCACGACATGTCCGAGCTCACGCGGGCCGCCCACGCGGCCGGCGCGCTCGTGGTCTGGGACCTCGCACACAGCGCGGGTGCCGTGCCGGTGGACCTGACCGGCGCCGGCGCCGACTTCGCCGTCGGCTGCGGCTACAAGTACCTGAACGGCGGGCCGGGCTGCCCGGCGTTCGCCTGGGTGCATCCCCGACACACCGATCGCTGCTGGCAGCCGCTGGCCGGCTGGTGGGGGCACGAGTCGCCGTTTGCCTTCACCGAGGACTACCGGCCGGCGCGGGGCATCGCGCGCTACCTGTGCGGCACGCAGCCGGTGCTCAGCCTGGTGGCGCTCGACTGCGGCGTCGACACGGTGCTGGCGGCAGAGCCCCTGGGCGGCATGGCGGCGCTGCGCGAGAAGTCGCTCGCGCTGTGCGACCTGTTCATCGCCCGCGTGGAAGCGCGCTGCGCCGGCCACGGCCTGGCGCTGGCGAGCCCGCGCGAACACGCGAGGCGCGGCTCGCAGGTGTGCTTCTCGCGGGCGCAGGGGGCTTATGCGATCGTCCAGGCCCTGATCGCACGCGGCGTGATCGGCGACTTCCGGGCCGGGGACGCCGCGAGCGGGCGCCAGGACATCCTGCGCTTCGGCTTCACGCCGCTCTACCTGCGCCACGAGGACGCCTGGCAGGCGGCCGAGCACCTGGCGCAGGTGCTGGAGTCCGGCGAATGGCAACGGCCAGAATTCAACCGAAAGCACGCGGTGACCTGAGA
>DAIMZU010000606.1:0-2487 GCA_036733845.1 Ramlibacter sp. | reverse complement strand
CCCGCCCGGTCCTGGCCACGCCCGCCCCCGAGGCCGAGGCACCCGCCGAAATCGCCGAACCGGCGGAGGACGGCTTCCGGACCCGGCTGAACTCGGCGCTGACCTTCGACACGCTGGTCGAAGGCACCGCCAACCGCATGGCCCGGGCCGCGGCCATGCACGTGGCCGGCACGCCGGGGCAGCTCTACAACCCGCTGTTCATCTATGGCGGGGTGGGCCTGGGCAAGACGCACCTGATGCACGCCGTGGGCAACAAGCTGCTGGCGGATCGTCCCCAATCCAAGGTGCTCTACATCCACGCGGAGCAGTTCGTCTCGGACGTGGTCAAGGCCTACCAGCGCAAGACCTTCGACCAGTTCAAGGAAAAGTACCACTCCCTGGACCTGCTGCTCATCGACGACGTCCAGTTCTTCGCCAACAAGGACCGCACCCAGGAGGAGTTCTTCAACGCCTTCGAGGCGCTGCTGGCCAAGAAATCCCACATCGTGATGACCAGCGACACCTATCCCAAGGGACTGGCGGACATCCACGAGCGGCTGGTGTCGCGCTTCGACTCGGGACTGACCGTGGCGATCGAGCCGCCCGAACTCGAGATGCGCGTTGCGATCCTGATCAACAAGGCCAAGGCTGAAAGCGCCGAGATGCCGGAAGAAGTCGCCTTCTTCGTCGCCAAGAACGTGCGATCCAACGTGCGCGAGCTCGAAGGCGCGCTGCGCAAGATCCTCGCCTACTCGCGCTTCAACCAGAAGGACATCTCGATCCAGCTCGCCCGCGAGGCCCTGCGCGACCTGCTGTCCATCCAGAACCGGCAGATCAGCGTCGAGAACATCCAGAAGACCGTGGCCGACTACTACAAGATCAAGGTCGCGGACATGTACAGCAAGAAGCGCCCCGCTTCCATCGCCCGCCCCCGCCAGATCGCCATGTACCTGGCCAAGGAACTCACCCAGAAGAGCCTGCCCGAGATCGGCGAACTCTTCGGGGGGCGCGACCACACGACCGTCCTGCATGCGGTTCGCAAGATTGCCGGCGAGCGCCAGCAACTCAGCGAACTGAACCAGCAACTGCACGTCCTCGAGCAGACGCTCAAGGGCTGACCGGTCACCCCGTCTTCCCGCAAAACCTGTTGATGAGAACAACCCTGGGGACAGTTCATGAACAACCGCCCACTTATCCACAGGGCGGACCGGTCGCGCCAGGTTGTCCAGTTTTCCGTGACACCGGCAGCGGCCCCGCGCCCACATGCTCATGCATTCCGCAAGTCCTTGATCAGGCAAGGCAAAAGCCGGTTGTCCACAGTTCGGGCAGGCCCTTACTAGCTACTACTATCTTCAAATAAGAACTACAAGAAGAAAACAGCCGTGAACTTCCGCTCCACCCGGCACCCCGTCCAGCGGGTCGTCCCCTCCGGCGCCCTCCCGGGCCGAAAGGCATGAGGCGGCCGTCCGAAAACAGGGAAAATGGCGCATTCGCGCGTCGGACGTCTCCTGCACCGGTGCTGCAAGCCACAAATTCCAAAAGACCTCAAACGAAGGCACAGAGATGATCGTCCTGAAGGCAACACAAGAAAAACTGCTGTCGGTGCTGCAGTCGGTGGCCGGAATCGTCGAGCGGCGCCACACCATGCCGGTACTGGCGAACGTGCTCCTGCGCAAGAGTGGCAGCAGCATCGAACTGGTCACCAGCGACCTCGAGATCCAGATCCGCACGACCGCCGAACTCGGCGGTGACCCGGGCAGCTTCACCACGACCGTTGGCGCGCGCAAGCTCATCGACGTGCTGCGCACCATGCCCAGCGACCAGACCGTCACCCTGGAATCCAGCCAGGCCAAGCTGGTGCTCAAGGGCGGCAAGAGCCGCTTCACCCTGCAGACCCTTCCGGCCGAGGATTTCCCCCTGGTCCAGGAATCGGCCGGCTTCGGCCCCGTTTTCAGCGTGCCGCAGAAGACCTTGCGAAGCCTGCTGTCGCAGGTGTCGTTCGCGATGGCGGTCCATGACATCCGCTACTACCTCAATGGCATCCTGTTCGTCGCCGAGGGCAAGCAACTGTCCCTGGTGGCCACCGACGGCCACCGCCTGGCCTTTGCCAGTGCCACCCTCGACGTCGAAGTGCCCCGCCAGGAAGTGATCCTGCCGCGCAAGACCGTGCTCGAACTCCAGCGCCTGCTGTCCGATGGCGAAGGCGCGCTCGAGATGCGTTTTGCCGCCAACCAGGCGCGCTTCGCCTTCAGCGACATGGAATTCGTCACCAAGCTGGTCGAAGGCAAGTTCCCCGACTACAACCGCGTCATTCCCAAGAACCACCGCAATGCGGTCATCCTGGGCCGCGAGGCACTCCTGGCCAGCCTGCAGCGCACGGCCATCCTGACCAGCGACAAGTTCAAGGGCGTGCGCCTGAACATCGAGCCGGGGCTGCTGCGCGTGGCCTCGAGCAACGCCGAACAGGAAGAGGCGGTGGACGAGCTCGACATCGACTACGGCGGCGAC
>DAIMZU010000605.1:0-2492 GCA_036733845.1 Ramlibacter sp. | reverse complement strand
AGCAGACGCAGACCGGGCTGATGATGGGCCTGGAGTACGCCACCGGCGGCACCATGGCCGTCAACGGGCGCAAGATCGTCGTGATCGAGAAGGACGACCAGGGCAAGCCCGACCTGGGCAAGTCGCTGCTGCAGACGGCCTACGCCGACGACAAGGTCGACCTGGCCATCGGCCCGACATCCTCGGGTGTCGCCCTGGCCATGCTGCCGGTGGCCGAGGAATACAAGAAGATCCTGCTGGTCGAGCCGGCAGTCGCCGACTCGATCACCGGCGAGCGCTGGAACAAGTACATCTTCCGCACCGGTCGCAACAGCTCGCAGGACGCCATCTCCAACGCCGTCGCGCTGGACAAGTCCGGCACCACCATCGCCACGCTCGCGCAGGACTATGCCTTCGGCCGCGACGGCGTGAAGGCCTTCAAGGAAGCGGTCAAGAACGCCAAGATCGTCCACGAGGAATACCTGCCAGCCACCACCACCGACTTCACCGCCGGTGCGCAGCGCCTGATCGACAAGCTCAAGGACCAGCCCGGCCGCAAGGTCATCTGGATCATCTGGGCCGGCGCGGGCAATCCGTTCAAGATCGCCGACCTGGACCTCAAGCGGCACGGCATCGAGATCGCCACCGGCGGCAACATCCTGCCGGCCATGGCGGCGTACAAGCAGTTCCCCGGCATGGAAGGCGCGACGTACTACTACTTCGGGATTCCCAAGAACCCCGTCAACGAGGCGCTGGTCGCCAACCACTACAAGCAGTTCAAGACGCCGCCCGATTTCTTCACGGCTGGCGGATTCTCCGCCGCCATGGCCATCGTCACCGCCCTCAAGAAGACCAACGGCGACACCGCGACCGAGAAGCTGATCACCACCATGGAGGGCATGAGCTTCGACACGCCCAAGGGCAAGATGACCTTCCGCAAGGAAGACCACCAGGCCATGCAGAGCATGTACCACTTCAAGGTCAAGGCGGACCCGGCCTTCACCTGGGGCGTGCCGGAACTGGTGCGCGAGATCAAGCCCGAGGAAATGCAGGTTCCGATCCGGAACAAGCGCTGATTGCCCGCGCTCCCGCGCCGTTGGCGCGGGGCGCCCACCCCACGCGGCCTGCGCCGCCGACTTCGTGACCCCTGGCCCGCGCGCCAGGGGGATGTCCGTCGCCTTTTTACGGGGCCCCCATGTCCATCCTTGCCACCCGGGACCTCACCGTTCGCTTCGGCGGCCACGTCGCCGTCAATGCGGTGACCTGCAGCTTCGAGCCGGGCACGCTCACCGCGATCGTCGGACCCAACGGGGCCGGCAAGACCACGTACTTCAACCTGATCTCCGGCCAGCTCAAGGCGAGCGCGGGCTCCGTGACGCTCGGCGGGCGCGACCTCTCGGGCCTGTCCGCTTCCGAGCGCACCCGCGCCGGGCTGGGCCGCGCATTCCAGCTCACCAATCTCTTTCCCCGCCTGACCGTGCTCGAGAACGTCCGCCTGGCCGTGCAGGCGTCGGCCGACGGCGCACATCGCCGGGGCATGAACCTGTGGAGTGTCTGGAGCGACCATGCCTCGCTGACCGCGCGTGCCCAGGACATCCTGCGCGACGTGGCGCTCGAGCCCCGGCAGGACGAACTGGTCGCGGGCTTGCCGCACGGCCACCAGCGCAAGCTCGAGGTCGCCCTGCTGATGGCGCTGGAGCCGCAGGTGTTCATGTTCGACGAGCCCACCGCCGGCATGAACGCTGCCGAGGCGCCGGTCATCCTCGACCTGATCCGCCGGCTCAAGGCAGACCGCAGCAAGACCATCCTGCTGGTGGAGCACAAGATGGACGTCGTGCGCGAACTGGCCGACCGCATCATCGTGCTGACCAACGGCACGCTGGTGGCCGACGGTCCGCCGGCCGAGGTGATCGCATCTCCCGTGGTGCAAGAGGCTTATCTGGGCGTCTCCAAAGAGTCAGACAAGGAGGCCGCGTGAACACGACCGTCAGCACCTCCAACCTGCTCGAACTCAAAGGCGTGCACACCCACATCGGCGCGTACCACATCCTGCATGGCGTGGACTTGGCCGTGCCCAAGGGCCAGCTCACCATGCTGCTGGGCCGCAACGGCGCGGGCAAGACGACCACGCTGCGCACCATCATGGGCCTGTGGCATGCGTCCAAGGGCACGGTGCATTTTGCGGGCCGCGACATCACGGCCATGAACACGCCGGCCATCGCAGGCCTGAACATCGCCTACGTACCCGAGAACATGGGCATCTTTGCCGACCTGACGGTGAAGGAAAACATGCTGCTGGCCGCGCGCGGCGCCAAGAACGCCGCGCAGGTGGACGAAGCACGGCTGCAGTGGATCTTCAAGCTCTTCCCGGCCGTGGAGAAGTTCTGGAACCATCCGGCCGGCAAGCTCAGCGGCGGGCAAAAGCAGATGGTGGCCGTGAGCCGTGCCATCGTCGAGCCGCGCGACCTGCTCATCGTGGACGAGCCCAGCAAGGGCCTCGCGCCCGCGATCAT
>DAIMZU010000604.1:0-2495 GCA_036733845.1 Ramlibacter sp. | reverse complement strand
TTGCAGAACAGCACCTTGTCGAGTCCGTCCGGCGCCATGGCGGCGATCATCTGCGCGGCCTCGAAGGCGCGGTCGTTCGAGGCCTGGAACGCGGTCGCGTAGTCGAGCGTGTCCAGCTGCTTCTTGATCGCCTCGTTGATGGGCGCCCGGTTGTGGCCCGCGCCCACGCACCACAGGCTGGAGATGCCGTCGATGACCTGGCGGCCGTCGTGCGTGGTGAAGGTCATGCCATCGGCCGCGACGAACACGCGCGGCTCCTTGCGGAAATGGCGGTTGGGAGTGAAGGGCAGCCAGTGGTTGCCGGTGTCGAAGTCGTTGTAGGCCATGACGGGTCTCCTTGCACGTGCTGACAGCCCATTGTGCAACGATTGCCGCGCTTGCGGCAGCCGCCATGGCCCCTTCGGGCCTGCCGCCGGCCGGGCGCCCGGATGCGCGGTCCTGCGACAATCGGACGGTCATGAGCCACACCTACGTCCTCACCCTTTCCTGCCCCGACCGGCCGGGCATCGTGCACGCGGTCTCCGGTTTCCTGTTCGATCGGGGCGGCAACATCGAGGAGGCGGCGCAGTACAACGACCCTGCCACCGGCCTGTTCTTCATGCGCGTGCAGTTCGCCTGCGCCGAGCATGCCCCGGACGAGCTGCGGCTGCAGCTGCGGGCCTTCGCCGAGCCCTTCCGCATGGCCTTCCAGCTGCATGCGGCCGACCAGCCGATGCGCACCGTGCTGCTGGTCAGCAAGGAGGGGCATTGCCTGAATGACCTGCTGTTCCGCTGGAAGAGCGGCCTGCTGCCCCTGGACATCCGGGCCATCATCTCCAATCATCGCGACTTCTATCAGCTCGCGGCCAGCTACAACGTGCCCTTCCACCACGTCCCCGTGACGGCTGCGACCAAGGCCCAGGCCGAGGCGCGTCAGTACGAGATCATCGAGTCCGAAGGCGCCGAACTGGTCGTGCTGGCCCGCTACATGCAGATCCTGTCCGACGAGCTGTGCCGCAAGCTCGCGGGGCGGGCCATCAACATCCACCACAGCTTCCTGCCCAGCTTCAAGGGCGCCAAGCCGTACTACCAGGCACATGACCGGGGCGTGAAGCTCATCGGCGCCACCGCCCATTACGTCACCGCCGAGCTCGACGAGGGCCCGATCATCGAGCAGGACGTGGCCCGGGTGGACCACAGCAAGACGGTGGAGGACCTCACGGCGATCGGACGCGACACCGAGAGCCTGGTGCTCGCGCGGGCGGTGAAGTGGCATGGCGAGCACCGGGTGCTGCTCAACGGGCACAAGACGGTGATCTTCAAATGAATGCCCCGCAGGACATGGCGCCGGTCGAACGCGCCGAACGCCAGCGGCAGGTGGTGCAGGCCCTGGCGCCGCTGCTGCCCGCCGGCGCGCTGCTGTGGACTGCGGAAGACACCACGCCCTACGAATGCGATGGCCTGACGGCCTACCGGCAGCGTCCGCTGGCGGTGGCCCTGCCCGAGACCGAAGCCCAGGTCCAGGCCGTCCTGCGCGCCTGCCATGCGCTGGCCGTGCCGGTGGTGGCACGCGGCGCCGGCACCGGGCTGTCGGGCGGCGCGATGCCCCACGCGGGCGGCGTCACGCTGTCGCTCGCCCGCTTCAACCGGATCCTGGCCGTCGATCCCGCCAGCCCCACCGCGCGCGTGCAGTGCGGCGTGCGCAACCTCGCGATCAGCGAGGCGGCTGCACCCCATGGCCTGTACTACGCGCCCGATCCGTCCAGCCAGATCGCCTGCACCATCGGCGGCAACGTGGCCGAGAACTCCGGCGGGGTCCATTGCCTGAAGTACGGGCTCACCCTGCACAACGTCCTGCGGGTGCGCGGGTTCACGGCCGAAGGCGAGCCGGTCGAGTTCGGCAGCGAGGCCCTGGACGTGCCCGGCTTCGACCTGCTGCCGCTGGTCGTGGGCAGCGAGGGCATGCTGGCGGTCACCCTCGAAGTGACCGTGCGGCTGATTCCGCGGCCGCAGCTGGCGCGCTGCATAATGGCGAGCTTCGGCGACGTGCGCCACGCGGGCGACGCCGTGGCGGCAGTGATCGCGGCGGGCATCATCCCCGCCGGACTCGAGATGATGGACAAGCCCATGACCGCGGCTGTCGAGGACTTCGTGCAGGCCGGCTACGACCTGTCCGCCGAGGCCATCCTGCTGTGCGAGAGCGACGGCACGCCGGAGGAGGTCGAGGAGGAGATCGGCCGCATGAGCGAGGTGCTGCGCGCCGCCGGCGCCACGGCCATCGCGGTCAGCCGCGACGAGTCCGAGCGCCTGCGCTTCTGGAGCGGCCGCAAGAACGCCTTCCCTGCGTCGGGGCGGATCAGCCCCGACTACATGTGCATGGACTCGACCATCCCGCGCAAGCGCCTCGCCGACATCCTGCTGGCCATCCAGGAGATGGAGAAGAAGTACGGCCTGCGCTGCGCCAATGTGTTCCACGCGGGCGACGGCAACCTGCACCCCCTGATCCTGTTCGATGC
>DAIMZU010000603.1:0-2495 GCA_036733845.1 Ramlibacter sp. | reverse complement strand
GAAATCCCTTGATATCGTGGCAACCTTGTACCAAGGAGCAGAAGACGCGGACGCCAATCAAGCTGCATCGGCACAAGCCCAAGCCATCATCAATCAGACGAACCACCGAATCATCGATACGTGGGCCGCGCCGGCCCGTGTAGGCAGCTCAAATGGCTGTCGTTAAGCAGTTTTGCTTTAATGATCTCGTTCACGTCCGTTGGCTTGAGGCGACTTGCCGCTGCCCTTATTATCGCGTCGCCTAGTTTAGGTAGGGCAGTGGCAGGCGGATCACGAACTCACTGCCAAGCCCCGGGCCTTCGCTGCGTGCCACGACCGTTCCGTCGTGCAACTCTACCATCCGCTTAACGAGGGCCAACCCGATTCCGAGGCCGCCCTTGAACCGCTCCGGCGTCGGACTCGCCTGACTGAACAGGTCAAAGATGCCCAACAGCATCTCCGCCGGAATTCCGACACCGGTGTCCTTCACGGTAATCACCGCGACGTCTGATTCACGGCGTGCGGTGAGCGTCACCCGTCCGCCTTTCGGCGTGTATTTGGCCGCATTGGTCAGCACGTTGGAAATCGCCTGTGTCAGTCGCTGGGCATCGGCTTCCAGCCACAACGGTGTCGCGAGGATGCATAGTTCCAAGTGCTGTGCTCGCTCTTCCAGGACAGGCCGGCTGACCTCGACAGCGGCATCCAGGATGGAATCGAGCGTCACGCGCGATTTCCTCAGCACAATTTTGTTTTCACGGATACGCTGGACGTCGAGCAAGTCGTTGAGCAGATGGGACATATGCGCAACCTGCCGCTCGATCACCGCCGCAGCCCGCTGCAACTGCAGGTCGCCCGCCCCACGCGATCGCACGATATATGCGGCATTGCCGATCGGTGCGAGGGGGTTTCGCAGCTCGTGCGAAACGATGGAGATAAATTCGTCTTTGGCCCGGTCAGCTTCGAGAAGTGCTTGCTCAGCGCAACGCTGGTCGTGTACGTCCTTGCATGTGCCAATCCATTCTGACACCTCACCTCGTGAGTTCCGGATTCCGACTCCCCGGGCCTCATGATGACGATAGCTGCCAGACGCAGCGTGCCAGATTCGACCTTGAGCGAAGTAGTGGAGCCGATCGTCCCTGAATGCTTCGTCCAGCCGTTCCTTCAGTTGTTCACGGTCGTCGGGATGCACCGCGTCGAGCCAACCAGAATCCTTCTGTTCTTGCCAGTTTTGTCCTGTGTATTGACCCCAGCGCGGCTGCGGTGAGACAAACCGCCCCTTGGGATCGGTGACCCAGATGATGCTGGTCAGAACCTCGAGCAATGCTTTGCACCGCACCTCGTCCATGACTTGGTCGGACGGGGGTGGATCTGCCTGGACGCTCCCGATGTTTTCTTGTTCGGGCGGGGGGACGCCATTGCTTGTACTGTCACCATGAGTACGACCATCACCAGAATGCTCCGCCTGCTGTTGGGCCATGACGACTCCTTCTGAGCGTCAATATATGTTGACACAGCGCAGCAGGTCAGCCAACCTTATATTTCGCTAACAGCGGTCGCCTTGAATGGGTTAGCTTGTGAGCGTAGGCATCTGCCTACGTCCCACAGAGCTGAACATGCAAAAGTTCGTCGTGGAACGTGAGATCCCGAGTGCCGGGCGAATGGATGCCGAGACGCTCCGTTCTGCTCCGTGCAGGCGGATGGAGCCGCGGATTTCGTGGGAACAGAGCTACGTGGCGGATGACAAGCTTTTCTGTGGCGTCATGGCGGACAGTGAAAACGACATCCGAGAGCATAGGGGCTTGGGCGGCATCCCGGTAGACCGGATATCGCGCGTGCAAAGAGTCATCGGCCCCGCCGCGGTCCGCTTGAGCGTGCGCTTTTTCTGAGCCAGCGCTTCACAGTACCAGCGCCACGCACCCGCCGGTAAGGAGCGTAGTGCGTGACGGCCCTGACTATGCATCGCTGGCAGCAACCTTTTTAATTGGGGCGTAGCGTCTCCGAATCGGCGCGAATCAGCTGTTCCAGGACGTCGATCGAGATGGGCTTCACCACATGCGCGTCGAACCCGCTGCGCGCGGTACGGCGCCTGTCCTCGGCGCTGCCGTACCCCGTCAGAGCGACAAGCCGGGACCGATTGCCGAAGCGCCGGCGCCACTCGCGTGCGGTCTCGTAGCCGTCCATGCCGGGCAGCCCGATGTCGAGCAGGACTAGGTCCGGCGGCGGGCCAGAAGCGCCAGCCTCCAACGCCTGCGCGCCATCGTGCACAACAGTGGCGCGTGCGCCCATCATCCGCAGCATCTCCGCGAGCGTGTCGGCGGCATCCATGTTGTCGTCCACGATCAGGACGTGCTGGGAGAGTTCTGGCGAAGGCGCAGCCAACTCCACCTTCTGCAGCGTTGCTGCAGCTTGCGCCAGGGGCAACGTGACGACGAACTCACTGCCGGCGCCCAGGCCTGCGCTGCGCGCCTCGACGCTGCCGCCGTGAAGTTGCACCAAGGTGCGGACCAGCGTGAGCC
>DAIMZU010000602.1:0-2501 GCA_036733845.1 Ramlibacter sp. | reverse complement strand
CGTCGAAACCGTCGTCGGCGGCGATGACGGCGCCATTGATGAAATGACTCTCGCTGCTGGACAGCAGGACGATGAGCGCGTCGAGATCCTGGGGTTGGCCAACGCGCTTGCGGGGCAGCATGTCGACGAGCTTTCGCCCCTGCTCGGTCTGCCAGTGCATGTGGTTGATCTCGGTGTCGATATAGCCCGGGCAGATCGCGTTGACGTTGATCTCGTAGCGGCCCCACTCCTGCGCCATGGCGCGGGTCATGTGGACGACGGCCGCCTTGCTCATGGCGTACGCCCCGATGCGTGGCAGCACCCGCAGGCCAGCCATGGATGCGATGTTGATGATGCGTCCGCCCGTGTAGGTGCCCGGGGCTGCTCCCTGCGCGCGGGCGATCATGCGCCTGGCAACCTCCTGGGCGACGAAGAAGGATCCACGCACGTTGGTGTCGAAGATGAAATCGAAGTCATCCTCGGTGACCTCGAGCAGGCGCTGGGTGGTGCTCACGCCCGAGTTGTTGATCAGGATGTCGATCGACCCCACCTCGGTCTCGGCGTGCGCCACCGCAGCGCGGATGCTGTCGACGTCGGTGACGTCCAGCGGCGTGACGTGCGCGTCGCCGCCCTCACCTTCGATGTGCGCGCGCAGGTCCTTGAGCCTTTCGACGCGGCGCGATGCCAGCACCACCGAGGCGCCGGCGCGGGCGAGGGTTCGAGCAAACTGCGCGCCCAGGCCGCTGGAGGCGCCAGTGACCAGGGCGACGCGCCCGGACAGATCGATGCTGTAGCTCACGGTGTTCCTTGCGGGTTGCCCCGAATAGAATGAAGCGAGGCCCGGCAGGGTCCAAGAAACCATTATGAGCGAGACGCTATGACCCAAGAAGAAATCCTGGCGCAGTTCGGCCCCCGTGAATCGATGGAATACGACGTGGTGGTCGTCGGCGCCGGCCCCGCCGGACTGTCCACGGCCATCCGCCTCAAGCAACTGGCCGCCGAGGACGGGCGCGAGGTGTCGGTGGTCGTGCTCGAGAAAGGCTCCGAGCCGGGCGCGCACATCCTGTCGGGCGCCATCATGGACCCGATCGGCATCTCCGAGCTGTTCCCTGACTGGAAGAATCGCGGCGCGCCACTGAACCAGCCGGTCACCGAGGACATCTTCCTCTTCCTGTCCGAGCGCGGCGCCACGCGCACGCCCAACTTCCTGCTGCCCGGCAATTTCCAGAACCACGGCAACTACATCGTGAGCCTGGCCAACGTGACGCGCTGGCTCGCGCAGCAGGCCGAGGCGCTGGGCGTGGAGATCTTCCCCGGGTTCCCGGCGGCAGAAGTGCTCTACAACGAGGACGGCTCCGTCAAGGGCGTGGCCACGGCCAACATGGGCGTCGGCAAGGATGGCGAGCCCACCGAAAACTTCCAGCTGGGCATGGAACTGCACGCCCGCTACACCGTGTTCGCCGAGGGCTCTCGCGGACACCTGGGCCGGCAGCTGATCTCGCGCTTCAAGCTCGACGACGGCCGCGATCCGCAGAGCTACAGCATCGGCATCAAGGAAGTCTGGGAGATCGACCCCGCCCGCCACAAGCCGGGCCTGGCGCTGCACAGCGCCGGCTGGCCGCTGGACAACGCCACCTACGGCGGCTCGTTCCTCTATCACATGGAGAACAACCAGGTGGCCGTGAGCTTCGTGGTGGGCCTCGACTACGCCAACCCCTGGCTCAGCCCCTACGACGAGTTCCAGCGCTTCAAGACCCACCCGAACATCCGCTGGTACTTCGACACGCCCGATGGCGGCAAGCCCGCCAAGCGGCTGGGCTATGGAGCTCGAGCGCTCACCGTCGGCGGGCTGCTGTCCCTGCCGAGGACCGTGTTCCCCGGCGGTGCGCTGGTGGGCTGCGACGCGGGCTACCTCAATGCCTCGCGCATCAAGGGCAGCCATGCGGCCATCAAGACCGGCATCCTCTGCGCCGAGGCCGCCTATGAAGCCATCGCGGCGGATCGCCGGCACGACGAGCTCACCGCCTACCCGGATGCCTTCGAGAAGTCCTGGCTGCACGCCGAACTCAACCGAGCCCGCAACTTCAAGCAGTGGTTCAAGAAGGGCCTGACCGTCGCGACCGTCATGACCGGCGTCGAGCAGTTCGCCCTGCGCGGCCACATCCCCTGGACCCTGCACCGCGAACGGCCCGACCACACCTACCTGAAGCCGGCGGACAAGTGCAAGCCCATCGTCTACCCCAAGCCCGATGGCAAGCTCACTTTCGACAAGCTCTCCTCGGTGTTCATCTCCAACACCAACCACGCCGAGGACCAGCCAGCGCACCTGACGCTCAGGGATCCCTCGGTGCCGGTGGCCGTCAACCTTCGCCAGTACGCCGGCCCCGAGCAGCGCTACTGTCCTGCGGGCGTCTACGAGTTCGTCAAGGACGAGTCCTCGGGCGGTGACCGTCTGCAGATCAATGCTCAGAACTGCGTGCACTGCAAGACCTGCGACATCAAGGACCCGACGCAGAACATCG
>DAIMZU010000601.1:0-2505 GCA_036733845.1 Ramlibacter sp. | reverse complement strand
GCAGCGCGCTGCGGGCGCCCTCCCCCCACGTTCCCATGGTGTTGGCCGGGTCGTCGAAGCCGACCCACGCCCCCGCGACAAGCTGCGGGTGGGCCAGGATGAACCAGCCGTCGGTGTTGCTCTGGGTGGTGCCGGTCTTGCCGGCCACGTCGGCCTGGATGCCGAAGCGCTGGCGGATGGCCACGCCGGTGCCGTGATCGATGGCGCCACGCAGGGCGTCGACCAGCGCGAGCGAGGCCTTGCGAGACATGGCGCGTTCGCCTTCGGGCGGCGAGAACTGCGCCAGCACCTCGCCGTTCTGCCGCTCGATGCGCAGGACAAGGCTGGGTGGGTGGTAGAAGCCGCCATTGGCGATGGGGCCGTAGGCGGCGACCATCTCGTACAGGGTCACCGAACTGGTGCCGAGAGCGAGCGAGGGCACTTCATCGAGCCGGCTTTCGCGCACGCCCATGGCGGTGGCCAGCCGGGCCACGCGGCGCGGGCCGACCTGCTGCATCAGTTGCGCGGTCACGGTGTTGCGCGATTCGGCCAGCGCTTCACGCAGGGTCATGCTGCGGCCGGTGGGCGGCCGGGTGTCCCTGGGGCTCCAGATCCCGCCGCCGGGCAGGCGAATGCTGACGGGCACGTCGTCGAAGCGGGCCGTGGGGCTGATTCCGTTCTCGAAGGCTGCGCCGTAGACGAAGGGCTTGAAGGTCGAGCCCGGCTGGCGCCGCGCGGAGCGCACGTGGTCGAAGGGGCTGATGGCGAAGTCGCGGCTGCCCACCCAGGCGCGGATGAAGCCGCTGCGCGGGTCCATCGCGAGGAAGCCCGCTTCAAGCGGTGGTGACGCCCCGCCCCGCCGGCTGCGGTCGGCCTGCGCCTGCAACTGCGTCAGCTGGCGCGCAACGGCCCGGTTGGCGACCGCCTGGATCTTGGAGTCGACCGTCGTGCGGACCACCAGGCCGTCGGCGTAGATGTCGTAGCCCCTGCGATCCGCCCATTCGATCAGCCACTGCCGCAGCCAGCGTGCCAGGTGCGGGGCCGGACCCGGCGGATCCTGCTGGCGCTCGAAGTCCACGCCCAGCGGCCGGGCCTGCAGGCTGGCAAGCTGCGCCTGGTCGAGCTTGCCCGAGCGCACCATGAGCGCGAGCACCAGGTTGCGCCGCGCGCGGGCCCGCTCCGGGTTGAGCACGGGGTTGTAGACCGCGTTCCCCTTGAGCATGCCGACCAGTGTGGCGCTCTGCAGCACGTTCAGGCGCTCGGCGCTCGTATCGAAGTACGTGCGGGCCGCCATCTCGACGCCGAAGGCGTTGTAGAGGAAGGGGACGGTGTTGAGGTAGATCTCCAGGATTTCGTCCTTGGAGTACACCGCCTCGATCTTCAGCGCGGTGATCGCCTCCTTGAGCTTGCGGTTGAGGGTCGGCGCCCGGCCGATCTCGGTCGGGAACAGGTTGCGGGCAAGCTGCTGCGTGATCGTCGAGCCGCCCTGGCGCGAGCCGCCCAGCGTGCGCAGCAGCGCGCCGGCGGTGCGGATGGGATCGATGCCGAAGTGCTTGTAGAAGCGCCGGTCCTCGGTGGCGAGGAGCGCGTCGATCATCGGCGAAGAGATCTTGTCCAGCGGCACCCAGCGGCGGTTCAGGCGCCGGTACTCGGCCAGCAGCACGCCGTCGGACGACAGCACCACCGCCGGCACCTCGACGCCGAACTTGCGCAGGTCGCCGATGCTGGGCGTGAGGGGAACCAGGATGAGCAGGTAGGCGATGCCCAGCAGCGGCGGGACGGCCGCGCTGCGCCAGGGGTGGCGGCGCACCCACGCGACGGCGCCGCGCATGCCGGCCGCTGCGCGTGCGCCCCGGGCGCGCAGGCGGGCCAGCGGGGACGGGGCAGGGTCGGGCGCAGCCATGTGGCAACGCTAAGCCGCGGCTGGCGCGCCGCGTGTCGGAAAGCGGCGCGCGCGGCCTCGTCCGCAGCCCCGGTCGATCAGACCACGAGCGCTGCCGCCAGGCCCAGTGTGGCCGCGGCTTCGTCCACCAGGGGCTGGATCGCGCGGGACGTGGCGGCCAGGCCGAAGACATAGTGGTCAGGACGCACCAGGGCCGCGACGGCCCCGTGCCGCGCCAGCCAGTCGTGCACGACCCTGTCGCACTCGGGCAGGCTGGCGTCCAGTGTGACCTGCGTCAGGCCGGAAAAACCTTCGCAGCGGGCGCTGGCCGCCCCGGCGGCCAACACCAAACGCCAACCCCGCCCCGCCACGTCGTCGAGCCGGCGGCGCACGCCGCCGCTCAACCGGCGCGAGCCGGGGCAACCGCTGGGGCGCTGACGGCTAGCGGCAACGAGGCAAATAGGTCTTGGGGAGGTGGAGGCGCGACCCGGAGTCGAACCGGGCTAGACGGATTTGCAATCCGTTGCATAACCGCTTTGCTATCGCGCCAATGAAGCTTTCGCTTCGAGAAAAAAGGGAAGCGCCTGCTTCCCTTTGATCTTGATTCTGGAGCGGGATATGAGGCTCGAACTCACGACCTCAAC
>DAIMZU010000600.1:0-2508 GCA_036733845.1 Ramlibacter sp. | reverse complement strand
AAGTCCCGCGCCGCCAGCTGCCGCAGCGCCTCCTCCGCCTGGTCGGCGGGGCCGAACTCGCCCTGCGCGGCCTGCAGCTCCGCCATCTCGGTGCGGGTCATGCCGGGATGCAGCAGGCCTTCGATCCCGTTCAGCCGGGCGCAGAGCGTATTGGCCACCAGCAGCCGATGTTCCGCGTCGAACATCGCGATGCCGTGGCGCATGTTCTCCAGCATCACCTGCATCATCACGTTGCGCTGGGAAACTTCCGCCTGGGCCTCGGTCACCGCCGTGATGTCGGTGAAGGTGCGAACGCAGCCGCCACCCGGCGTCACGTCGGTGCGGACCTCGACCACCGTGCCGTCGGGCCGCTGGCGCGTGTAGGTGCCATCGCCCTTCCAGGGCTCGGGCGTGCGGCGTCGGCGGTATTCCTCCGGGCTGAGATCGTGGCCGTGCTCGCCGCGCTCGAGCTGGACGTCGCGCAGCGTGTCGAAATGCACGCCGGGCTTCAACGCCTCGACCGGCAGCCCGGCCAGGGTGGCGCCCAGCGCGTTCGCCACCCGGACATAGCCCTTGTCGTCGTAGAGGATGACGCCGTGGCGCATGCTGTCCAGGACCGTCTGCAGCATGGCGGCGCGTGACGTGGCCTCGGCCTCGGCACGGGCCAGCGCCGTGACGTCGCTGAAGCTGCGGACGAAACCGCCGCCCGGCAGGGCGTCGGTGATGACCTCGACCACGGTGCCGTCCTCGCCGGCCCGCCGGTACTGATGCGGGCCGAAGAGGGGCGCGTTGAGCCACTCGTCCAGTGAGGTCTGCCGCTTGGCCAGCTGCGGGTCGCGCGGCTGGTGGTCGCCCCCCTTCTCGTACTGGCGGCGCCGCAGCTCCGAGATATGGGTGCCGCGCGCGAAGTGCTCCGGGGCCAACCCGCAGAAATGCGCCGCCAGCCGGTTCGCCAGGATCACGCGCGACTGGTCGTCGAACATCACGATGCCGTGGCGCGTGGCTTCCAGCGTGGTGGCCAGCAGCTGTTCGCGCGCCAGGATCTCGGCCTGGGCGGCATTCAGCTCCGACACGTCGGCCACCACCATGGCATGGCCACCATCCGGCAGGGGCACGCTGCGATGGACCGTGGTGCGGCCGTCGCGGAAGCGCTCGAAGCTGAACGGCTTGCTCAACCGGTTCAGGCGCATCGTGACCTGTTCTTCCACATCGCCGACGCCGAATTCCCCCGCCAGGGCGCGGCGCGTCAGGATGTCGCGCAGATGCTCCCCCACGCGGACGGGCGTGGAGGCGAAGATCTCGTTGTAGGCCGGATTGATGTAGCGCAGCACGCGGTCCGGCCCATAGACGGCCACGCCCACGGGCAGCGCCTCCAGCAGCGCATCCTGCAGGGCGATGCGCCGCTGCGATTCCTCGGCGGCCTCCCGCTCCCTCGTGATGTCCATCACCTCCGACAGCCAGCCGCCATCGGGCAGCATCTGGTTGCGGAAACGGATGGTCTGTCCGTTCGGGCGCCGTCGCTCCCAGGCCGGGGTATTCTGCCAGCCGGGGTCCTTCATCCGCTCGCGCAGCGTTTCCCGCCAGTTCGGCGGATGCTCGCCGCGGCGGGCCTGGGCCTCGTTCAGTTCGAGGAAATGCGCGCCGGGAAGGGCCTCGCTGGGTTGCAGCCCGACCAGGGCCGGGAAGGCGGTGTTGCTGAAGCGCAGCCGCTGGTCGCCGCCATAGACCGCGACGCCGCTGGACAGGCGCTGGAGCACGGCATTGAGGTCCCGCAGCTCCTCCTGGGCGCTGTCGAGCGCCTGCGCGAGCTCGGTCGTCTCGGGCAGGGCGATGATGCAACCGCCTGAGGCGAGCGGCACCCGCACCCATTCCACCCGCCTGCCCCCGGCGGTTCGCAGCCGCACCCCGCGTCCCGCAGGGGCGTCCAGCATCCGCATGGCCAGCTCGGTCGGGTTGCCGGCGCCGAACAATCCGGCGAAAGCCAGGACCTGCAGCACCTCGGGGCGGGTCAGGCCGGGGCGCAGCACCTCCGCGCGAATGTCCGCGAGGCTGTGCAGGGCAGGGTTGGAAAGGATCAGGCGGTCATCCGCGTCGAAGGCCAGCAGCGCGACCGGCAGGGCGGCCAGGATGGCCGGTCGGGGGTCGCGCGGGGCCTCGGCGTTCATCGGGGTGGGGCCCGCAGGCCGTGCCAGGCGCAGAGCCCCGCCGCGAGCACGCCCACCGCCACCGTCTGGTGCAGCGTGCCGAGCGAGACGGGAACCACATGGACCAAGGTCAGGACCCCCAGCGCGTATTGAGCCACCACCGAAGCGGCCATGACCAGCGCCGCGCTGCGCGCGAAGCCGGATGGCAGGTGTCGCAAGGCTGCCACGCCAACCCCCACCGCCGCCAGCCCCGTGAGCGTGGCCAGCAGCCGGTGGTTGAATTGCACCGCCGCGAGATTCTCGGTCAGGTTGAGCCAGGCGGGGGTGAGATCAAGGTAGCCGGCGGGGATGAGCGCACCATCCATCAGAGGGAATGTATTATATG
>DAIMZU010000599.1:0-2509 GCA_036733845.1 Ramlibacter sp. | reverse complement strand
CTCGTTCTTCAGGCTGTGCTCCCAGCCCACCAGTTCCGTGACCGTGACCTGCCAGCCGCAGGCTTCCAGGTAGAGGCAGCGCAGCACGTTCGTGAGCTGGCTGCCGACCTCACGGGTGTGGAGCGGATGGCGCCAGAGCTCCGCCAGGGGCGTGCGCGCCAGCGACAGCGCCTTGTTGCGCCGCAGGCTGGCGGCGACCTCGGCCTGGCAGCACGGCACGAGCACCATGAAGCGCGCCTTGCGGACGATGCCGAAGTCGATCGCGTCGTCGGTGGCCGTGTCGCAGGCGTGCAGCGCGGTGACCAGGTCCACGGTCGGTGGGATCTCGCCGGCCTCCAAAGCCTGCGCGGCGCTCAGGTTGAGGAAGCGCATGCCGGTGAAGCCGAGCCGGCCGGCCAGTGCTGCCGAGCGGTCGACCAGTTCGGGACGGGTCTCGACGCCCCAGACCTGTGCCCCCGGCCGGTCCTTGAACAGCAGGTCGTACAGGATGAACCCGAGGTAGGACTTGCCCGCGCCGTGGTCGACCAGCGTGGCTGGGTGCCCGGGCGGGAGCTCCTGCAGCAGCTTCTCGATGAACTGGACGAGGTGCAGGACCTGCTTGAGCTTGCGACGGGAGTCCTGGTTGAGCTTGCCCTCGCGCGTGAGGATGTGCAGTTCCTTGAGCAGTTCGATGGACTGGCCGGGCCGCAGGTCGAGGTCGGGGGGGCGGCTCATGGGGACTCCTGGGCGAACAGCGCGCGCCAGCCCGAGTGCCCCAGCCGCTGCAGCGTGGCGATGTTGGCGTCGTAGATGGCGGCGGCGTCGGGAAATGCTGCGACCGCCCTGGCGATGCTGTCCTCGCGCAGCAGGTGCAAGGTCGGATGGGGCGAGCGGTTGCTGTAGTTGGCGATGTCGTCGGGATCGCTGCCGGCGAACTCGAAGCGGGGATGGAAGCTGGCCAGCTGGACTACACCGCGGGCGCCCTCCTGCGCGATGAGCCGCTCGCCCTGGGCGACAAGGCCGGTGAATTCGATGAAATCGTCCAGCGCCTCGGGCACCACCAGCAGCGTGGTGTCGCGCTCGCCGGCCGGACACGCCAGCAGCGAACGCAGTTCAGCGGCCAGGTCGTGGAGGACGCCGTCCCAGTCGCGGGCAGCGCTGACGGCATAGTGCACCTGGCCCTTGGCGTGGACCGCCTTGGCGAAGGGGCAGAGGTTCAGGCCGATGACCGCGCGCTCGAGCCAGCGGCGGGTGTCGGTCACCACCTGCTGGGGATCGGTGTTCATGGCGAGGCGTGCAGGGCGGGGCGGGGCGCCATTTTATGCGGCGGGCCCGCCGGGCGCCTTCAACCGTCGGCCGATCGCCGACGCGAGCGCCAGGCCCGCGACCGCGCACGCGGCCGTGACGACGCCGCTGAAACCCCATCCGCCGGCGCGGCTGGCAACCCAGGCCACCAGGGGCGGGCCGGCGAACTGCCCCACCGAGGACCACTGCTGCATCCAGCCGACGGTGGTGGACACCGCCTGCGGGCCGGGCGCCATGCGCACGGCCAGCGAGAACAGCGTACCGGGGATGAGGCCGCCCACCATCGAGAACACGGACACCGCGACAAAGGGAACGGTGATCGCAGCGACGCTGCCGGGCGGCCAGAGCGGCGCATAGGCTACCAGGCCGCCGATGGCCATCGCGCCGAAGCCCGCCTGGAGCAGGCGGTGGGGCAGGACCCCCCGCTGCAGCAGGCGGCCGGCGGCGATGTTGCCCCCCATGTTCACGGCGGCGACGGCGGCGCTGGCCACGCCGGCGGCGACGGGCGAGAGCCCCGCCTGCGCGTACACCGACGGCAGGAAGCCGATGACCGCCAGCCACTGCGCCGAGTACACCGCGAACGCGAGTGCGATCAGCCAGGGCCCGGCCGCGCCCAGCGTCTGCAGCAGCGTGCGGCTCCAGCCGCCCCCCTGTCCCCTCGCCCGGGCCTCGTCGGCTGGGACGATGACGAACACCGCCACCGCGAAGGCCGCGCTCAGCGCGGCGGCCATCCACCACCAGGTCGGCCAGCCCCACTGCGCCACCCAGGCCGGCCCAGCGAGCAGCGCCAGCGCGGTGCCCAGCGGCATGTAGGTGCCCCACAGGCCCAGGCGAATCGACAGCCGGGAGGATGGCACCAGCCGCCGGATCAGACCGGGCGCGGGCATGGTCGCGAGCAGGAAGCCCAGTCCCTCCAGTCCGCGCAAGGCCAGCAGCGCGGCGGCGTCGTGCACGACGCCGCCGGCGGCCGCCGCGGCGGACACCAGGGCCAGTCCGGTGACCATCACCCGGCGCAGGCCCAGGGCGTCGGCGGCGAGTCCGGCGAACAGCCCGAGTGCCATGCCGGCGACCTGCACCATCGAAATGAGGAAACCCGCCTGCACCAGCGAGATGCCCAGCGATTCGCGCAGCGCCGGAAGCGCGGGCGGCAACTTGCCCACGTGGATCGCCGCGCTCACGCCCGCGGCGATCACGAGCAGCGCCGGGTCGATGCGCGGGCGTGTGC
>DAIMZU010000598.1:0-2510 GCA_036733845.1 Ramlibacter sp. | reverse complement strand
GCTCCCAGGTGCGCTTGCAGGCCGTCCGCATGACCGACAGCCGCTCGACCTGGTGGCGCCCCAGGCCGCCATAGAGCACAGTGGGAATGGCGGGCAGCAGGTAGCGCACCGCGTCGGCCATGCGGGTGATGTGCGACCGCTGGACGGGGAACCCATCGGCCGCCAGGCGGCGGGCCAGTTCCGACTGGCTCAGGGCGGCGCTACTCTCCTGCTCGTAGAACTCGCGTGCTTTCTCGACGCCGAGCGCGCGCTCGATGAACGTGAGGCCACCGCGCAGTTCGTTCTCGGCAAGATGCCCGGTCAGCGCGACGATTTCACCGCGCTCCGGCCATGGCCGAAACAGGCACGATATGCGGAAGAAGCGTTCGTCCTTGGTCTCCGACCAGAGTTCGCGCAGGATCGCCAGCCGCGTGTTGCCGCCGTTGCGGATGATGTAGTGGTCCTCGCCGGGCCGGCGGGTGATGGCTGGCGCCGCGTCCAGGCCGCGCTCGCGGATGGACGCCTTGATTTCCTCGTAGGCGGGGTTGCGCTTCATGCGCGGGTCATGGTCGTAGGGCCGCAGCTGGTCCAGCGTCACGACCATGGGCGTGTCCGCGATCGGGTCGCTCAAGGCCGTAGCCGCTGGGCCGCTGCGCTCGAAGCCGGCCGCGAGCAGCTTGCCGGCCATGTCCTGCGAGGTCATGTCAGCCATGGCCGCACCCCTCGCAGTCCCCACGACCGCCGGCCGGCGCCATGCGGGCCTCTCGCTCGGCGCGGCGGATCTGCGCACGGGCGTTCAATTCGGCCCGGTGGTCGCTCGCGGTCGAACTGGTGTAGATCGCCGCGCAGCCGGCCTTGGTGAACTTGAGGTGCCCGCCCGGCGTGCGCTTGACGTGCCAGCCTTCACCGACCGCGAACTCGATCAGCGCGCGCAGCCGCTTGTGGCCGCGGGCCAGTTCATGTGCGTTCGCCATGGGACCTCCCGGCATCAAGAGGACGTGGCGGGCGACCGGACATTGCGGCAAATCTGTCCTGCCATTGCGGGAACAGCTCGCTCGCGAGCGCGCGCATCGTGTCGAGCGAGGCCGGCGCGACCCTGCCGGGCGGCTGGCGGTGCTCGACCCGATGCACCGGCAGGCCGCGCGTCGCGGCGCGCGGATAGGCTTCGATGGCTGGCACGTCGGTGGCGAGCACGCGGATGCCGGCATGGTCTTGGAACAGGTCGCGCAGGGCCTGCTGGATCAGTCGGGCGTTCGCCGACACCGGGTGGACGCGGTTGATGAGCAGGTGCAGCGGCGGCGGTTCGATGCCCAGGTGCCGGTACGGCGCGATGTCTTCGAGCAACTGCATGGTGCCGCGTCGAAGCTCCCGGGCCGCGAGGATTTCCGGCGTGACGGGCGACAGCGCAAGGTCGGAGGCGAGCACCGCCATCTCCAGCAGCACGGAACGCGCGCCCTGGGTGTCGATCAGCACCAGGTCGTAGAGGGGAGCAAGTGCTGGCAGCAGATGCCGCAGCCGCAGGCGGCCATCCGGCGCATGCAGCAATAAGGTGTTCAGCTCGCCCCGGTGGTCGTTGGACAGCACCAGGTCCAGGCCCGCGATGATCGTGCGGGACACGAGCTGGCCAAGGTCGCGCTCGTTGAAGGCCAACAGCTCATAGATGCCGCCCGGCGCGCGCTGGGTCAGTTCGTAGTAGGAGGACAAGGTGGGCTGCACGTCGAGATCGAGCAGCAGCACGCGCAGGCCCGCGTCCGCGGCGAGCCCGCCCAGGTTGGCGGCCGTCGTGGTCTTGCCGACGCCGCCCTTCGTTGAAATGATGGATACGACCTGCATGGCGCTCTCCGGCTGGGAATGGGAAGTCCGCGGGAGAACGGGTCAGGTCCGGTGGTTGAGGCGCTCGGCGATCCACTGGTCGATTTCGATCGAATCCCAGCCGACGGCGCGCACGCCCAGGCGCAGCGCCTGGGGAAACTGGCGCTTCTTCATCAGGTTGTAAATGTGGGCGCGTTTGAAGCCGGACTTGGCTTCGACTTCATCGAGCCGCAGGATGCGGCGCTCGTTCGGCGGGAGTACAGGGGGCTGCGACATGGCGGTCACTCCTGAACGCTCGGTGGCGTTTGTTGGCGTGACCTCTATTCAATAGACCTGGCTGCGGAAAGACATTGCAAATGCAATCTCCGCGGTTGCACATACAAGCTGGAAAAACCTCATGCGCTTGCGCTACGGACGTACTTCCTGGCGTTGGCGAACTTGCCGTTCAAGGTTCGCTCCGTGATGCCCATGGTGCCGCCGAAGTGGGCGACCAATGCCGAGACGAGTGCCTCCTGTGTTTTGAAGCTGGAATAGGGCACACCCGAAGGGGACTGGCCCAGCATCAGCGTCAGCATCCCGCCGATGATGTTGAGATACGTCGTCTCCGCTCGCTCGCTGATCTCGCATTGCTTGGAAGCCAGCAGCGCGGTGGACTGCTTGAGCAAGGTGTCGCGCTGCTCCTGCAATTCCTGCATCTGGCGACGCGCATGCTCCAGGGC
>DAIMZU010000597.1:0-2510 GCA_036733845.1 Ramlibacter sp. | reverse complement strand
GGTGCTGTACAACGTGCCCGGCCGCACCGTCGCGGACATGCTGCACGACACCGTGCTGCGCCTGGCCGAGGTGCCCGGCATCGTGGGCATCAAGGAGGCGACCGGCAACATCGAGCGGGCGCAGTGGCTGCTGCGCGATGCCCCGGCGGGCTTCTCGGTGTATTCCGGTGACGACCCCACCGCGGTCGCGCTCATGCTCTGCGGCGGCCACGGCAACGTCAGCGTCACCGCCAACGTCGCGCCGCGGGCGATGCACGAGCTGTGCGTCGCGGCGCTGGCCGGTGACGGCAAGCGCGCGATGGAGATCCAGCGCCGGCTGATGCCGCTGCACAAGCACCTCTTCATCGAGGCCAACCCCATTCCCGTCAAGTGGGCCATGGCGCGCATGGGCCTCTGCGGGTCGGCCTTGCGCCTGCCAATGACGCCGCTGTCCCCCGCCTGCCACCCGGTGGTCGAGGGCGCCCTGCGCACCGCCGGCCTGCTGGGCTGAGACGCCGTGCCTTCGACGATGCCGAACTGCGAACCCATGAAGAACTCCTCCGCCCGCTGGGCACTCGTGACCCTGTGCGCCGCCCTGTCCGGCTGCGCCGCGCTCGAAGGCGATCGCATTGATTATCGAAGCGCGGCCAAGGCGCCCTCGCTCGAGGTGCCGCCCGACCTCACGCAACTGACGCGGGACACCCGCTATGCCGCGCCCGGCACGCCCGTGACGGCCAGCACCTATGCCACGCCACAAGCGCCCGCTGCCGGGCAGCAGGTGGCAGCGACACGGGTGGGCGACGTGCGCATCCAGCGCGAGGGCGACCGGCGTTGGCTGGTGGTGGACCGCCCCGCCGAGCAGCTCTGGAACCCGGTGCGCGAGTTCTGGCAGGAGAGCGGATTCGTGCTCACCACCGACCAGCCTGAACTGGGCATCCTCGAGACCGACTGGGCCGAGAACCGGGCCAAGCTCCCGCAGGATTTCATCCGCGGCGCGCTGGGCCGGGTGTTCGACTCGTTCTACTCCGTTCCCGAGCGGGATCGCTTCCGCACGCGGCTCGAGCGCAGCGGCACGGGCGCCACCGAAATCTTCATCACCCACCGCGGCCTGGTCGAGGTGTACACCGACACCCAGCAGCGCTCGCGCACCGTGTGGCAGCCGCGTCCGTCCGACCCGGAACTCGAAGCCGAATTCCTGCGTCGCCTGATGGTCCGCCTGGGCGTTCCCGAGGAACGCAGCCGGACCCTGGTGGCCGCCAGTACCCCGCAGCAGCCCGCGGCCCGCGTGGCCCGCGCCGGGGACGCGCCGATCGTCCAGCTTGACGAAGGCTTCGACCGGGCCTGGCGCAGGGTGGGGCTCACGCTCGACCGCACCGGCTTCACCGTCGAGGACCGCGACCGCAGCCAGGGCGTGTACTTCGTGCGCTACGTCGAACCCACCGCGGACGCGGGAGAGCGGCCTGGCCTGTTCGGCCGGCTGTTCGGCCGCGGCCAGGCGAGCACGCAGGCGCCGGTGAAGTACCGTGTCGCAGTGCGCAGCCAGGGCGAATCCACCACCGTCTCCGTGCTCGACGCCAACGGCGCGCCTGACGCCTCGCCCAGTGCCCAGCGCATCGTGCAGGTGCTGGCCGACGACCTGAAATAGGCATCAGCGCGTGCTGCGCTTCAAGAGCCTGGGCAGCGGCAGCACGGGCAATGCCACCGTCGTCCAGGCGCGTGGCGGCACCACCCTGACCCATCTCCTGGTGGACTGCGGCCTCGGTATCCGCAACATGGACAAGCGCCTGGGCGAAGCCGGCCTGCTGGCCGACCAGGTCGATGCGATCTTCATCACGCACGAACATGGCGACCACATCGGCTGCGCCCGCAAGCTCGCCCTGCGCGAGCGCATCCCGGTCTACATGAGCGCAGGCACCTGGGCCGGCTGCGGCGAGCCGGACTTCGACGGCCTGCTGCGCATCGTGCGCGACGGCGAGGCCTTCGAAGTCGGCGACCTGCGCGTCACGCCCTTCGCGGTCCCGCACGACTGCCGCGAGCCGCTGCAGTTGCACTGCACCGACGGCAACGCCCGCCTGGGCATCGCCACCGACCTCGGCCATGTCAGCGACCACGTCATCGCGCACCTGGCCGGCTGCAGGACGCTCGTGCTCGAATGCAACCACGACGAGCGCATGCTCGAGGAAGGCCCCTACCCCTGGTTCCTCAAACGCCGCGTGGGCGGTGACAACGGCCACCTGGGCAATGCCGCCGCCACGGAGGCGGCCCGCGTGCTGCGGGCGATGGGACAGGCGCAGGTGATGGCAGCGCACCTGAGCGAGCAGAACAACACTCCGGAGCGGGCCCGACTGGCCATCTCGCAGGGGCTCGGCTGCGACTCCCGCGACGTCCACGTGGCCGATGGGCGCAGCGGGTGTGGGTGGCTGACGGCCTGAACTGAGTTTCTGGCGATCACTCCCTCTCCCGCTTGCGGGAGACGGATGGCGTGAGGGCTGCTGGCGCGCCGACACCCCTCCCTCACCCGGCCCCTCCCC
>DAIMZU010000596.1:0-2514 GCA_036733845.1 Ramlibacter sp. | reverse complement strand
GCGGATTTACCTGTTTTTTGGGTGGTTTTCGGGGTGGCAAGCGCCAGATCGCCTGTTTTTTCAGCAATCCTGGGGATCGTTCCAGTGGAATTTGCGGCGACGAAGGTGGACCAGTCCTCCATCAACTGCCGACGCCGATCGAGCATATCTGTGCGCATATACGAGCGGACGGTCTGATCACCAACCGTGTGCGCAAGTGCAAACTCCAGCATCTCGTGCGGGTGCTTCGTCTGCTCGCTTCCCCACGTGCGGAAGCTCGCGCGAAAGCCGTGCATCGTGTACTCCACTCGCATGCGTCGGAGCAGCTGCGTGAACACCATGTCGCTTAGCGGCAAGCCTTGGGTGTTGGGGAAAATCAGACCCATCTCTGAGGTCACCAACCCCTCATCGCGCAGGCGCTTCGCCTCCGCCAGCACTTTGGCTGCGCGACGCGAGAGCGGCACGTTGTGTGGGCGGCCTGCCTTCATGCGTTCTTCCGGAATGTTCCAGCAGAGGCGGTCTTCGTCGATCTCGGACCACAAAGCGCCCCGGGTCTCACCGGAGCGCGCAGCTGTCAGCACCGTGAACTCGAACGCAAGCCTCACAATTTCCGAGGATGGGCCAGCTTCGACTTCCCGTAGAACAGAGCCCACCAGCGGGTAGGGGCACGAATTGTGATGCTCTACCTTTCGAGCCCTGTCATTCGGTCCAAGTGCGATCCGCACCTGCTGCCAGAACTCCGCGTCTTTTCCCAGGCTGTAATCCCGTGCAGCTGCGAAGTTGAGGACAGTTCGAATCCGTTGCAAGAGACGGCTCGCAGTCTCTGCCTTGGTTTTCCAGAGCGGCGCGAGGGCAGAGACTATCTCGGCCTTCCCAACGTCACCGACTGGTAGAGAGCCGAACTTCGGAAACGCGTACTGCGTCAGCGTGTTGATCCACTGGGCGGCATGCTTCGCATTCTTCCACTCATCAGCACTCGCCTCGTGGTACTCGCGCGCGGCGTCTTCAAACGTCTTGGAGCGCGCACGTTCAGCGGTTCTATGGGCCTCGCTGGCTTTCCGCTCCCCGGCGCGCTTGTCGATAGGATCTATTCCGTCAGCAAGGAGCTGCCGTGCGCGCTGAGCGCGCTCGCGCGCCTGCGCCAGTCCAAACGCAGTGACCGAACCCAGGCCCATCTCTCGCGTCTTCCCATTCAGCGTGTACCGGAAGATCCAAGAGCGGGACCCAGTCTTGCTGACCTGCAGGTACAGGCCATTGCCGTCCAAGTAGTACCCGGGCTCCTTGTTCCGGCTTCGAACAGCACTGTCCGCCAATAAACCGTGTCGTGTCATTACCCGCATTCCTACCCACATTTAGGATTGTATTGCCATGCACGTGCATGGACAACCTTGGATTGCGGGGATGTCGGAAAGCGGCGGCAGCACTGGGATGCTTGCTATGGTGGATCGTGTTGGACGTGCATGGACATGTGGTCATATGCCTCCTACTCCGCCGGATCGTTGAGGCCATGAAGTGGCGTGGAGCGCTCCGATGGCGCTCCCGGCTGAATGTGCAGCCAGGAGCGGTCATCGCGGTCAAGAGTGCTGGTGAGCTACGCACCGCGCTTCAATGCGCTTGTGCGCCGGCCGACTGCGACGTTGAAGTGCGGCGAGGCAGCCCGTGGTGCCGGCCGGCAGGGGCTGCCGTCCTCCCTCTGAGACGAGTGACAGTGGCGGTGGTCCGAGTTCCGGCCCGACGTCTGCGTAGCGCGTCACCAGATGCGCAGCCCGTCTGTGGCGCCGAGTGCGCCGTGACACTCTTCAAACAGCACGCCGCTGCCGCAGAACACTTGGCCTCAGGGGGGATCTTGGGAACTGTCACAGGTCTGGCGTCAGCTTCTAAACTCACGTTACGTTCTCGTTGGCAGTGCACTCCCAGGGTAGCAACACGCGCCAAACGCGCTATGCGGCTGATCTAACGCGGCGTTTTCTCGGCGCCCAGGCGTCAAGGGGCACTTGGGGTAGAAAGTGGCCTCACGAGGTACCGCAGGCGCTCGCGTAGGCGCTGGGCATCTGCCACGCGGAATCCGACGGTGCCGTTGACGCAGAGCAGTTGCTCGCAGCCTGACTCGAACAACCAGGGCTGGTCGTCCAGCGCTAGCCAAGGCGCTGCGGGACGGTGCCGGCGCAGCCACTCCTGGCACTCGCTCTGGCGCGTTCTGGCCAGATCGTGCTTCGGCGTGGCATCACGTATGCGGTGCGCCATGTCTTCAGAGAAGAATTCGCGCATCTCGTGCAGGCCATGGTAGACCCTCCAGCTGCTGCTGATGACGATCTCCACGCTGGGGTGATCTTGTTTTCCGTGCCAATTGCCGCGCCTTGAAGCACGGGTAAACCCGCGCATTGCGGCCCTGCACGCCCTGGAGCGTGCCATCGTTTTCCCCGCGTGCTGATCGATATAGTGCTCAGAAACGGCACGGCCAAGGGGGAACAAATTGAGTCCTATTCGGGGTCTCCTCGTTTTCAGTGCAATAAGTGACGGTACGCAAAGCTAGCA
>DAIMZU010000595.1:0-2515 GCA_036733845.1 Ramlibacter sp. | reverse complement strand
CGCGGGCGATCGAGATGCGCTGGCGCTGGCCGCCGGAGAACTGGTGCGGGTACTTGACCATGTCCAGCGGCGACAGGCCCACGGACTTCAGAAGCTGGCCCACGCGCTCCTTGAGCTGCGGGCCGCGCGGCAGGATGCCGTGCTCGAGCAGCGGCTCGCCGACGATGTCCTCGACGATCCAGCGCGGGTTCAGGCTGGCGTACGGATCCTGGAAGATCATCTGGATGCGCCGGCGAAGCTGGCGCCCCTGGGGCGTGCGGAAGGCCGTGTGCGCGTCCTGGCCGTCGAACACCATGGTGCCGCGCGTCGGCTCGTACAGCCCGACGAGCAGGCGGGCGACCGTGCTCTTGCCGCAGCCGGACTCGCCCACCAGGGCCAGGGTCTTGCCGCGCTCGATATCGAAGCTCACGCCGTCCACGGCGTGCAGGAGCTGCCGTGGCTTGCGCTCGATGACTCGGTTGAGCCAGGGTGCCGAGACGTCGAAGGTCTTGGCCAGGTCGCGCGCCTGCACCAGCGGCGCGCCCTGCGCAGAGGCCGCCGTCGCGGTGCCGGACTGTGCGGCGGGCTCGCCCGCGCCGGGCTCGAGGCCGGCCTGTGCGGTGGAGGTCAGGGTGGTCATGCGGGCACTTTCTCGCGCGGGGCAGCGCTGTGGTCGTGGAGCCAGCACGCGGCACGGGTGGCGCCGGCGTCCAGCAACTGGGGACGCTCGACCGTGCAGCGGTCGAACGCCCGCGGGCAGCGCGGGTTGTAGGCGCAGCCTGGGGGAATGGCGTTGAGGCGGGGCATCGCGCCGTCGATCTGGTGCAGGCGTTCGCGGTCGACCTCGATGTCCGGAATGGCGGCCATCAGCCCGGCGGTGTAGGGATGCGCCGGATGGTTGATGACCTCGTGCACCGGACCAATCTCGGCGATGCGGCCGGCGTACATGACCGCGACGCGGTCACAGGTCTCGGCGATCACGCCCATGTCGTGCGTGATCAGCATCACGGCGGCGCCGCGATCGCGGCAGATGCGCTTGAGCAGCGAGATGATCTGCGCCTGGATGGACACATCCAGCGCGGTGGTCGGCTCGTCGGCGACGATGAGCTGTGGTTCGGCCGCAAGGGCCAGCGCGATCACCACCCGCTGGCGCATGCCGCCGGAGAACTGGTGCGGATAGTGGTCGATGCGCTCGGCCGCGGCGGGAATGCCGGTGTCCTCGAGCAGCGCGATGGCGCGGCGGCGGGCCTCGGCGCCATCCACCGGCAGGTGCGCCTGGATGGTCTCGGTGAGCTGCCGGCCGATGGTGTAGAGCGGGTTCAGCGAGGTCAGCGGGTCCTGGAAGATCGCGCCGATGCGCCGCCCACGGATGTGGCGCATGGCATCGTGCGACAGGTTGTCGATGCGCTGGCCCTCGAGCAGGATCTGGCCCGAGCCGATGCGGCCCGGGGGCTCCAGAAGCCCGATGATGGCCGCGCCGGTGAGGGACTTGCCCGCGCCGGATTCGCCGACCACGCCGAGCACCTCGCCGGGCGCGATGGAAAACGAGATGTCGTCGAGCGCGCGCAGCGTGCCGCGGCGGCTGGGGAATTCGACGACGAGGTTCTTGACTTCGAGCAGGCTCATGGCGGTCAGCGCAGTCGGGGGTTGAGGGCGTCGCGCAGCCAGTCGCCCAGCAGGTTGACCGAGAGGGCGATCAGGATCAGCATGACGCCGGGGAAGATGGTGATCCACCACTCGCCCGAGAACAGGTAGTCGTTGCCCACCCGGATCAGCGTGCCCAGTGAAGGCTGGGTCGGCGGCACGCCCACGCCCAGGAAGGACAGGGTCGCCTCGGTGATGATGGCGGTGGCCACGTGGATGGTCGCCAGCACCAGCACCGGGCCGGTGACGTTGGGCAGCACGTGCTTGACCATGATGCGCAGCGGCGCCACGCCGGTCACGCGCGCAGCCTGCACGTATTCCTTGTTGCGCTCCACCATCGTGGAGCCGCGCACCGTCCGGGCGTACTGCACCCACCCCGTGAGGGTGATGGCGATGATCAGCACGCCGAAGGCGACCGACTCCTGCGCGTTCGGGAACATCGCCCGGCCGACGCCGGCGATCAGCAGCGCGACCAGGATGGCCGGGAAGGACAGCATCACGTCGCACACGCGCATCAGGAAGGCATCGATCCAGCCGCCCTTGAAACCGGCCAGCAGGCCCAGGGCTACGCCGATCACCACCGACAGCACCACCGACACCAGGCCGACGATGAGCGAGATGCGCGCGCCATACATCAGCGCCGACAGGATGTCACGGCCCTGGTCGTCCGTGCCCAGCAGGTACCTGGCCTTGCCTTCGGCATCCCAGGCCGGTGGCAGGCGCGCGTCGCTCAGCTCGAGCGTGGTGAGGTCGAAGGGATTGTGCGGGGCGAGCCAGTTGGCGAACAGCGCGCCGACGACGCACACCAGCGCGACGGCGCCGGCGGCGATCGCCACCGGGGAGGTCCGGAAGCTGTAGCCGATGTCGCTGTCGAACCAGCGCAGGAAGGTGG
>DAIMZU010000594.1:0-2516 GCA_036733845.1 Ramlibacter sp. | reverse complement strand
GGGCATAGCCAAGTAGGGCCCAGAGGCTGCTGCCCAATGAGGGCTTGATCCGTCGCATGACTGCGAGGTTAAAGGTGCAGCGGCGGTGCTGCAATGCATGTGTCAGCCAACTGACACCCTGACATGTCAGTTCTGACAGGGCTTGACCTTACTCCTTGATCTGCGCGACTTCGACCTCTCCGCGCAACCGGGTCAAGTCATCGGGTCCGCACAGTGCGGTGCCCGGGGCCAGGAGGGCCGCCGCACCAGCCGCCATGGCCGTCCTGAAGGCCTCCGCAGGGTCGGACTCCTGGTCGAGCGCCCAGACCAGGCCTGCCAGGAAACTGTCGCCGGCGCCAACCGTGCTGACCACGGCAACCTGCAAGGCCGAGGAGCGCCAGCTACCCTCGGCCGTGACCAGCAGGGCGCCCCCACTGCCCAGCGAGAGCGCGACCACCTGCGCCATCCCGGCGTTCACCAGCGCCTTGGCAGCTTCGCGCTGTTCGGCGGGCGTGGACAGGGGCGAACCGGTCAGCTCGCGCATCTCGCGCAGGCTGGGCTTGATCATGAACACGCCGGCGTCCAGCGCGTGGCGCAGCGCGGGCCCCGAGCTGTCCAGGACGAAGCGGCTGCCGCGCTCGCGTGCGATGTGCGCGGCCCGGGCATGGAAGTCGGCCGGCGCCCCGGGCGGCAGGCTGCCGCTGGCGATCACCCAGGCCGGGGGCGGCCCGTCGCGCAGGCGGTCCAGGCAGGCCTGCCACTCGGACTCGGCCCAGGTGGGGCCGGGCAGCACGAAGCGCAGTTCGCGGCCGGTGCTCGACTCGCGAACGGTGAAGCTCTCCCGGGTTTCCCCTTCGATGGGCAGGCAGTCGCTGGGAACGCCCTCCTGCGCCAGGCTGCGGCACAGCCGCTCCCCGGTGGGGCCACCCGCCGGGAACAGCGCGCGCACCCGCGCACCCAGGCGATGCAGCACGCGGGCGACATTGATCCCCCCGCCGCCCGCGTGCACCTGCGGTGCGTCACAGCGCATCTTGTGGCTCGCCTCGATGCGTTCCACCGCGGTGGACAGGTCGAGCGCGGGATTGGCGGTGAGGGTCAGGAAGCGGTCCATGTGAAGGCGTCAGGCAAGGGTCAGGCAGGCGAGGGCGCAGCAGAAGCGGTGCCGACGTCATCGGCCGGCCCGGGTTCGCGCCGCGGCCCGACTTCGGCGCGGAAGCGCGGCAGGGCCTGTGGGTAGTCCCGCTGCATGAGCGCAACCAGCGCCTCGCGGACGGTGCACCGGAGCTCCCAGTTCTGGCCCGAGTTCGCAGAACTGACCAGCAGGCGCAACTGCATCGCGCGCTCGCCGGCGTCGGTGACCTGGAGCTTGCAGAGCCGGCCGTCCCACTCGGGGGAGGATTCGCACACGCGCTGCGCCTCGCGCCGCAGGGGTTCCAGCGGCATGGTGTAGTCGACCCACAGGAAAACCGTGCCGATGATATTGGCGGTGCTGCGCGTCCAGTTCTGGAACGGCTTGTCGATGAAATACTGGAGCGGAATGATCAGGCGGCGCTGGTCCCAGATCGCCAGCACGACGTAGGTTCCGGTGATCTCCTCGACGCGCCCCCACTCGCCCTCGACCACCAGGACGTCGTCAATGCGGATCGGCTGCGCCAGCGCGATCTGCAGCCCCGCGATGAGGTTGCTGAAGACCGGCCGGGCCGCGATGCCGGCGACCAGGCCGATGACCCCCGCGGAGGCAAGCAGGCTGGCGCCGACCTGCCGCGCGCCGGGGAAGGTCATGAGGGCAAAGGCCACGCCGGCCACCAGCACCGCGCCCATGGCCGTGCGCGAGAGCACGCGCGCCTGTGTGTGGACGCGCCGGGCGTGCAGGTTGTCGTCGGCATTGGCCGGGTGGGTTCGCACCACCCCTTCGGCCAGGCCGCCGATCGCTGCCATGGCCAGCCAGGTCAGCGCCACGATCAGCAGGATGCCGTTGGCATGGCGGATGCCGGCGATTCCGACGGTATCGCCGGGAACCGCGTGCCACACCAGTTGCAGCGCCAACAGGGGGAGCACGAAGGACGAGGGGCGGTCGATGCGCTCGGCCAGGGCGGTGAGCACCACCGAAATGCGGGCGACCCGCATGACCACGGCCCGCCCGATCCGGTGGGCGAGCAGGGCGACGAGCACGGCGGCAAGCGCCGCGAGGAGGGGGCGGGTCCAGGCTTCGAGTTCGGTCCAGTTCATCGTGCCGGCATTGTGCACGCGGCCTGGACCGGTGGGGCGTCCGGGGGCGCCAGCGGCCGGCGCTGGCGCCCCGGACGTTGCGGCGGCCTAGCGCCGTGCGATCAGGACGCCAAGGGCCAGGCCCAGGGCGGCGCCGACGCCAATGGCTTCCCAGGGATGGTCGTGCACGTAGCGGTCGGTCGCGCGGCCGGCGTCCTTGACGCGGGCGGCGAGTTCGCGCTCGAGTGCCACGATGCGCTCCCTGGCGGCCTCCAGGCTGTCCTCGTGTCGGATGCGGGCTTCGGCATAACCTTCGCCGGCGTCGCGGA
>DAIMZU010000593.1:0-2516 GCA_036733845.1 Ramlibacter sp. | reverse complement strand
CCATCGTTGCCGCTTAGCTGGCAGCGTTCAAGGGTGGGTTGGCCGGACGCTTACTCTTCATCGTCCAATTTCCTCGCGGGGTTGATTGGACTCCAGATGGTCGTGTGGCTGATCTCAGGGGGCGGCGCACACGGTCAGAAAGTCAGCGCCTCGCACGCGGAAATTCGGACACTTTCGGGCTTTAAGCCCGTCCGTATCGGTCTTCGAGCCTCACGATGTCGTCTTCGCCAAGGTAGCTCCCTACCTGCACCTCGATAAGCTCCAGCGGTATCCGGCCCGGGTTCTCCAGTGAGTGCACCACCCCAAGGGGAAGGTAGATCGATTCGTTCTCAGCCAGGATGCGGTCTTCTCCGCCGACCAAGACGCGAGCCGTGCCACTGACGACGATCCAGTGCTCGGCTCGATGGTGGTGCATTTGCAGCGACAGCTTGGCACCCGGCGAGACGGTGATGCGCTTGACCTGGTACCGAAGGCCAGAGTCGATCGAGTCGTAGTGGCCCCACGGGCGGTAGACCTGTCGATGAAGCAGGTGCTCCGTGCGGCCGGCGGCCTTCAGTCTGGCAGCTACTTCCTTGACTTCGTGCGCACGGCTTCGCGGTGCGACCAGCACCGCGTCCTTCGTCTGAACCACGATGGTGTCCTGCAGCCCAATCGTGGCCACCAGCGCATTTTCGGCAAACACCAGGTTGTGGTGGCTGTCGTGGCCCACGACGTCGCCGCGGTGAACGTTCCCCTGCGCATCCTTGGACAGTACCTCCCAAAGCGCTGCAAACGCACCGACGTCGCTCCAGCCGACGTCCATGGCCACCACGGCGGCATCCACCGTGCGCTCCATGATCGCGCAGTCAATGGATTCGGCAGGGCACGCGCGGAAGACCGAGTCGTTGATCCGGATGAAGTCCAGATCAGGACGGGTATCCGCCATGGCGCTTCGGCACGCGACTAGGATCGCGGGTTCATGCTGCTCAAGTGCCTTCAGATAGCCGCTCGCCCGCACCAAGAACATGCCGCTGTTCCATAGATACTCGCCGCTGGCGACATAGGCAGCAGCGGCGCTGCTTCCGGGCTTTTCGACGAACTGCGCAACCGCATGCCCGCCACAGGCCAGGGGCTCGCCCTGGCGGATGTAGCCGTAGCCCGTCTCGGCCCTCGTCGCAACAATGCCGAATGTGACCAGCCGTCCCGCTTCAGCCAGTGGTATGGCTGTGCGAACGGCGTCCTGGAAGCCCGCGACATTCTGGATCACGTGGTCGGCGGCCAGCACCAGCAGCAATGGATCCTCGCCTGAGCGGGTGGCGTGAAGCGCCGCCAGTGCGACCGCCGGGGCCGTGTTCCGTGGGGCGGGTTCGAGCAGAACGTTACAGCCGAGTGCTCCAATCTCTCGCAACTGCTCCGCAACGAGGAAGCGGTGTGCCTCGCTGCAGATCACCAGGGGAGGGGTTATCTTCAGGCCGTTCAGGCGTGCCACCGTGGCTTGCAGCATCGACTGTTCGCCCGCGAGTTGCAGGAACTGCTTGGGGTAGAGTTCGCGAGACAGCGGCCAAAGGCGCGTGCCCGAGCCGCCGGCCATAATCACGGGCAGGAGAGGTGTCATCATGCTGAGGGGGGGCGCCCGATGTCTCGTTTCAAGCTGGGCGCGGTTTCGCGCCAGGCCACCATGAAGATGGCGATGATCAACCCGAAGAGAAGGCCCCCTGCCAAGTACAGCACGCGTTGCGGAGAGTCCTTCACCAGCGGGACCGAAGGGGCTCCGGCCAGCCTGATTTCGTCGGCCATGTCCTTTTTCGCGATATCGATCTGAGCGGACAACCGTTTACCGAGTGCCGCGTAATAGAACTGGTCGCGCACGGCGCCCATCACCGCGATCGAGATCCGGTCCCCCTTCGGGTTGCGATCGGAGAGTCGTTGCTGCATGTCCGTGGTGCGCAGTTGCAGGAGAATGGTCGAATTCTCACGCACCTGCGGATCACTTGTCTGCAGGTTGATGTTGGCTTGGAGGTCCGCGATCAGGGACAGCAATGCCGCTTCGCCTTCGCCAAGGGCGCTTCGCCAGTCCTTGACGCCAGCCGCTTCTAATTGGCGGGCGCCCGCGGCGGCCTCGCGCTCGACATGCTCCAGGCGCACTTGCATGCGCCGTAGAGCAATGCTGCCAGGGGTGATCGTCTGGTTCTGCGCGGCGTCAATCGCTTCCCGCGCAACCGCCTCTGCAAGCTTGGCAGCGAACAAGGGTTCAGTATCGAGGGCCGTAATGGTCATCATCGCAGCCTCACGGGGCGTCACGCTCGTATTGACCCGATTGGCGTATCGAAGCGCTATTGCGTTTGCCTCGGATTGGCCGTAATGCCGATTGAGGTTGAGCCGTTTGATGACGGCGTCTCTAACTGCATCGCTGTCGGCCACACTCTTCAGGAGCATGGGAGGAATCCGGTCACCCGTAACCACGATTGCCGTGCTTCGGTATTTATTCTCCACCGATAGGCTGGCCAGGTAGGCGCCCAGTGCTAACGCAGTGGGAA
>DAIMZU010000592.1:0-2519 GCA_036733845.1 Ramlibacter sp. | reverse complement strand
CGCGAACGCCGAGGCCCTGGAGCGCACGCGCGAAGCCATTTTGCAGGCCCTGCCTGGAGCCCGGCTGGCATGTGCGACTGCCGATGTGTCAGATGAGGCCGCCGCAGCAGCAGCCGTAGGACAGTGCGTGCAGCAGTGGGGCGGTCTCGATACCCTGGTGAACAACGCCGCCATGCGAAACTACAGTGCCGCAGCCGATGCCACTGCAGCCGAATGGCAGGCCATGGTCGGCGTCAATCTGGTGGGGATGTCCAACTACTGCAGGGCTGCGCTTCCTGCGCTGAGGCAGTCGGGAACAGGCAGCATCGTCAACGTGTCCTCCTGCTATGCGGTCACGGGTCGCAAGGGCATGGCCCTGTATGACGCGACCAAGGCGGCGCAACTGGCCTATACCCGTAGCCTGGCATTCGAGGAGGCCGCTCACGGCGTGCGCGCCAATGCGGTGTGCCCGGGCTCCACGTTGACCGACTTCCACGTCGGCAGGGCACGCAACGCGGGCAAGAGCGTGGAGCAGCTCAGGACGGAGCGCAAGGACACATCGCTCATAGGTCGCTGGGCGTCGCCGGAGGAGATCGCCTGGCCCATCCTCTGGCTGGCTTCCCGCGAGGCGTCTTTCATCACCGGGACCACTCTGATGGTCGATGGTGGCCTGCACATCATGTAACGCCATGGCCTCTACATATCTTCAGGCGCGCGTTCACCAGATGCGCTACGAAGCGGTCGGCACCCTCAGCGTGGAGCTGCGGCCGCTTGCTGCGGTGCAGGAGTTTTCCCAGCCTGTGCAGGCGGGTGCCCATATCGATCTGCACCTGGCCGATGGGTTGGTCCGAAGCTATTCGCTGATCAATCCGGGGGAACGCCATCGCTATGTGGTGGCGGTGTCACTGGACCCGGCCAGCCGTGGCGGTTCACGCTTTGTGCATGAAAAGTTGCGGGTTGGGCAAGCGATTCAGATTGGCGGGCCGCGCAATCATTTCCCTCTGGTCGAAACTGCCCCCCATAGCGTGCTGGTAGCCGGAGGGATCGGCATCACGCCTGTTCTGGCCATGCTCCGGAGGCTGGATGTCCTGGGCAGGACGGCGCACCTTATCTATTGCGCATCCAGCCGCGCGAGCGCCGCCTTTGTGCCGGAGATCGAGGCCATCGCTGCCCGGGCCGGCGGCAGGGTGACGGTCGACTGGCACTTCAAGGATGAAAAGGGTGTGCGTGCCGATCTGTACAGCCTTCTCCAAGGACACGCCGAAGGCGCACACTTCTATGCTTGCGGGCCTCTGGCTTTTCTGGCGTCTTATGAAGACAGCTGTCAGAAGCTCGGGCTGGAGCATGTGCACTTGGAGCGTTTTGCTGCCGCACCGCTGGCAGCCCCCCGGACACCGGAAGTCGGCTATGCCGTCGAGTTGCGCAGGACCGGCAAGACCGTGCAGGTGGCTGCGGGGACTTCCTTGCTGGATACCTTGATCAACGCGGGCATGAACCCCGAGTACAGCTGCCGTGAGGGTGTGTGCGGGGCCTGCGAGGTCCGGGTCATTTCTGGCGATGTGGATCACCGCGACCAGATACTGAGCGAGCAGGAGCGGGCGGCGAACAAAAGCATGATGATCTGCGTCTCTGGTTGCCGTTCAGGCAACCTGGTCCTGGATTGCTGAGCGGCATCGGAACAGTGTGCGGATGACAGGTAAGGGCAGTAGCGCCTAGGGAATGCCGCCAGCCGCATGCTCTTCCCATGTGGCGAGCGCTTGTGCACAGCGCAACTGCCCATGTTCGCTATCCATTAGATGGACAATTGCAGGTAGAGTATCGGCATGAATCAGAAAACCGTTGACATGTCCGAATCCGATAAATCCGAAGGCGGGGTGCGCGCAGTCCAGCGGGCTCTTGACGTGCTTCTGGCTTTCAGGCCCGGAGATGATGGGTTGCTGGTGGCCGAACTGCTCAAGCGGGTCGACCTGAGCCGGCCGACCCTCTACCGCTTGCTCGATACGCTCAATACCAAGGGGTTTCTCGTTTCCGAGGGCGAACCCCAGCGTTTCCGGCTCGGCCCGGCAGTCCCTCAGATGGCTCATGCCTGGTCCGCAGGCATGAGCTACGAAACCGTTGCCCAACCCATGATGCGCCGCCTGTGGGAGAAAACCCGCGAGACCATTTCCCTGCACGTACATGAGGGTGCTTTCAGGATATGTGTTGCCGAACTTCCCAGCACGCAGCCTCTGAGCTTCAAGCGGGGCGTAGGTTATCGCGAGAAGCTCGTGCGGGGCGCCAGTGGTCGCTCGATCCTGGCATGGCTGAACGTGAGCAAGCAAGACCTTAGCGCTTATGGCGCGGAAAACGCCGCCGAAGCTAAGCGGTGCACCGAACAGCTCAAGCAGATTCGCCTCGAAGGCTACGCCACCAGTCGCGATGAGCTGATTGAGGGCGCTGTCGCTATTGCTGCGCCGTTCTTCGACAGCAGCGGCCGCGTGGTGGGATCGCTAGGGCTATTCGGTCCCAGCGCAAGACTCGACGAAGAGGTTGTGCAGGGC
>DAIMZU010000591.1:0-2528 GCA_036733845.1 Ramlibacter sp. | reverse complement strand
CCGGCCGCACCGCGCTCCGTCATCCCCGCTTGCGCGGGGGATGACGGAGCAGCGATGGCCCGCATCGCGCGACACGCGTCGCCCGCAGGCCTAGAGTGCTTGCATGCAGCCCGCTGTCTACATCCTCGCCAGCCGCCGCAATGGAACCCTCTACACCGGGGTCACATCCCACCTCGTACGTCGTATCTGGGAGCATCGCAACCACCTCGCCGACGGTTTCACCCGCACCTACGGCGTCGACCGGCTGGTCTGGTATGAGCTGCACGAGTCCATCGTCGCCGCCATCGAGCGCGAGAAGCGCATCAAGCGCTGGCGCCGTGCCTGGAAACTCGCCTTGGTCGAAGCCGCCAATCCTGTGTGGGCGGACCTGTGGGACGTCATCACCGCGCCCGGGTAAACCCACCCCTTTCCCCCTGCACGAGCCCGTCACCTCGACACTACAATCCCGCAGCGCGCTTGCCGCTGGCGGGCTTCTTGCTAGCGAACACAGAGCCGCGTGACCACGCGATTCAACAAAGACGGAGCACGCACTTCATGGACATCCTGCTGCAGCAGATCATCAACGGTCTGGTCCTCGGCAGCATGTATGCCCTGGTGGCCTTGGGCTACACCATGGTGTACGGCATCATCAACCTGATCAACTTCGCCCACGGCGAGGTGCTGATGGTGGGTGCACTCACCAGCTGGGCACTGATCGTCACCATGCAGGAGGGCATGCCGGGCGCGCCGGGCTGGCTGATCCTGCTGCTGGCCACGATCATCTCCTGCGGGGTGGCTGCGCTCCTGAACTTCACCATCGAGAAGATCGCCTACCGCCCGCTGCGCAACAGCCCCAAGCTGGCGCCCCTGATCACCGCCATTGGCATGTCCATCCTGCTGCAGACGCTGGCGATGATCATCTTCAAGCCGAATTACAAGCCCTATCCCTCGCTGCTGCCAGTCGAGCCCATCTTCATCGGCGGCGCGGTGATCACCACGACGCAGGTCCTCATCCTCGCGACCACCGCGATGTCGCTGTCGGTCCTGATGTACGTCGTCAACTACACCCGGCTCGGGCGGGCCATGCGGGCTACCGCCGAGAACCCGCGCGTGGCGGCCCTCATGGGCGTGCGCCCCGACACCGTCATCTCGGCGACCTTCATCATCGGAGCCATCCTCGCCACCATTGCCGGCGTGATGTTCGCGTCCAATTACGGCACGGTGCAACACACCATGGGCTTCCTGCCGGGGCTCAAGGCCTTCACCGCGGCGGTTTTCGGTGGCATCGGCAACCTGGGCGGAGCGGTGGTCGGCGGCATCCTGCTGGGCCTGATCGAGGCCATCGGCTCCGGCTACATCGGCGCCCTGACCGGCGGCGTGCTCGGCAGCCACTATGCGGACATCTTTGCGTTCGTCGTGCTGATCGTCATCCTCACGCTGCGACCGTCCGGCCTGATGGGCGAGCGCGTGGCCGACCGCGCCTGACGGGGAGCCGCCATGCTTCTGAATTTCCAGGACAAGCGCGCCCTCGCCATCTGGGGCGTGGTGCTGCTGCTGCTGCCGCTCCTGCTGCAAAGCATGGGCAACTTCTGGGTGCGCATCGCCGACGTCGCCTTGCTGTACATCCTGCTGGCGCTGGGGTTGAACATCGTGGTCGGCTTTGCCGGCCTGCTCGACCTGGGCTTCGTCGCCTTCTTCGCCATCGGCGCCTACATGTACGGCCTGCTTGCCTCGCCGCACCTGTCCGAGACCTTCGCCTGGTTCGCCAAGGCCTTCCCCGACGGCCTGCATTCATCGATCTTCCTCGTGATACCGCTGGCCGCGCTGCTGGCCGGCATCCTCGGCGTCCTGCTCGGTGCACCGACGCTGAAGCTGCGTGGGGATTACCTGGCGATCGTCACCCTCGGCTTCGGCGAGATCATCCGCGTGTTCCTGAACAACCTGGACCACCCGGTCAACATCACGAACGGCCCGAAGGGGCTCGGGCAGATCGACCCCATCCGCCTGTTCGGCGTGAACCTGGGGCGGCCGCTGGAGGTCGGCGGGTTCACGCTCTCGGCCGTGACCCTGTACTACTGGCTGTTCCTGGCGCTGGTGGTGGCCAGCGTCATCATCTGCCATCGACTCGAACTGTCACGCGTGGGCCGCGCCTGGATGGCCATCCGCGAAGACGAGATCGCCGCCAAGGCCATGGGCATCAACACGCGCAACCTCAAGCTGCTGGCCTTCGGCATGGGCGCCACCTTCGGCGGCGTGGCGGGTTCGATGTTCGCCGCTTTCCAGGGCTTCGTCTCGCCCGAGTCCTTCAGCCTGATGGAGTCGATCATGATCGTCGCCATGGTGGTGCTCGGTGGCATCGGCCACCTGCCGGGCGTGGTGCTGGGCGCGGTGCTGCTGTCGGCGCTGCCGGAAGTCCTGCGCTGGGTGTCCGGGCTGCTCGATCTGCAGTCACTGACCGGCGGGCGCCTGGACGCGGCGATCCTGCGGCAGCTCCTGATTGCCCTGGCCATGATCATCGTCATGCTGCTGCGCCCGCGCGGGCTGTGGCC
>DAIMZU010000590.1:0-2534 GCA_036733845.1 Ramlibacter sp. | reverse complement strand
GTGATGAAGCGTCCAGGCGCTCCGCCAGGAAGCGGTCGGCCGCCTCGAGCGAGCCGAGCGGCACCGGCGAGCGCCAGACGTGCGCGGTCAGGTCCTTGCGCGGCGACGCCAGTTTTTCGAGCAGCGCGTGCCCGAAGACCAGCAGGCGCGCCTCGCCCCAGAGCGGACGCAGTTCCACGAAAAGGCGCTGCCACTCACGCGCGAGCAGCGCGTCCCACAGCGGCTGCGGCGCGTCCAGCAGCGCCCCGTTCTCGTCGAAGACGGTGATCGCGTCGCGCACCGGCCCGCGTTGCGAGCCGACGCCCTGCCGCTCGATCTGCTCGGCCTGCAAGGCGTTCAGCCGTGACTTGCTCCGCGGCATGCCCAGCCAGACGATGCCGTTGAACAGGTCGTGCAGGTTCTCACGGCTGGGGCACTCGCGCGTGCGGAAGATGTACTGCTCGTAGGCCTCGCCGGCAGGCAGTTGGGCCTGCGGCACGAAGCGCACGGGCGGCGGTGCACCGCCGGATTGCAGCGCCGCCTGTGTCAGCGCGTCCCACATCGGTGAGCCGCCTGCCAGGGCGTGACCCACGGCCAAGCCACCAGCCCGCCAGGGAAGGTACCAGGGCTTCGACCAGTCCAAGGCACCCGCGTCGGCCGCCAGGGTGCTCAGGCCACCTTCCACGCCAGCGTCTCGCCGCCCCGAAGGGGCTTGAGTTCGGCCTCGCCGAAGGGGTAGGACTCGGGCAAGGTCCAGGACTCGCGGCGCAGCGTCAGGGTGCCGGTATTGCGGGGAAGTCCGTAGAAATCCGGCCCGTGGAAGCTCGCGAAACCCTCGAGCCGGTCCAGTGCACCCGCGGCGTCGAAGGCCTCGGCGTACAGCTCCATTGCTGCGTGTGCGGTGTAGCAGCCCGCGCAGCCGGTGGCATGCTCCTTCAGGTGCGCCGCGTGCGGGGCGCTGTCGGTACCCAGGAAGAACCCCGGGTGTCCGGAAGTGGCCGCCTCGACCAGCGCCAGCCGATGCGTCTCGCGCTTGAGCACCGGCAGGCAGTAGTAGTGCGGACGGATTCCGCCGGTGAAAATCGCGTTTCGGTTGTACAGCAGGTGGTGCGCCGTGATCGTGGCGGCCGTGAACGGTCCGGCGTCGCGCACGTAATGGGCGCCCTCCCGGGTCGTGATGTGCTCCATCACGATCTTCAGCTCCGGGAAATCCCGCCGCAGCGGAATCAGCTGCTGCTCGATGAACACCGCCTCGCGGTCGAACAGGTCGACCTCGGGCGAGGTGACCTCGCCGTGCACCAGCAGCAGCAGGCCTTCTCTCTGCATCGCCTCCAGGGTCGCCCGGGTCTTGCGGATGTCGGTCACCCCGGCGTCGCTGTTGGTGGTGGCCCCGGCAGGATAGAGCTTGAGCGCCACCACGCCCGCCGCCTTGGCCCGCGCGATCTCCTCGGGCGGGAGGTTGTCGGTGAGGTAGAGCGTCATCAGCGGCTGGAAATCGACGCCTGCCGGCACGCAGGCGAGGATCCGGTCGCGATAGGCCTGCGCCTGCGCCGCCGTCGTGACCGGCGGCCGCAGGTTAGGCATGATGATCGCGCGGCCGAACTGCCTGGCGCTGTGCGGCACCACGGCCGCCATCGCGGCCCCGTCGCGCACGTGCAGGTGCCAGTCGTCAGGCCGCGTGAGGGTGATCTGGGAGGTCATGGGGGGATTTTCCCATGCCCTCGGAAATGCGGAACTGCCGAACTGCCGAACTGCCGAACGCAAAGGTCGCAAAGGATTCGCAAAGGTCGCAAAGGTCGCGAAGAAATCAGTTGAAGCGTGCGTTGCCGCCGCCGTTTCATGCAGTAGGAGCAGCTGCTCCAAACCCTCAATGTCTTCTTTGCGTCCCTTGCGAATCCTTCGCGCCCTTTGCGTTCCTCCCCCGACCCCGTTTTCAGTGACTCAGGATCTTGTCCAGGAAGTCCTTGGTGCGTGCCTGCCGGGCCTCGGGGTGGCCGAAGAACTCGTCCTGGGTGCAGTCCTCGAGGATGCGGCCGCCCACGTCCATGAAGATCACGCGGTTGGCGACCTTGCGCGCAAAACCCATCTCGTGGGTGACGACCATCATGGTCATGCCCTCGCGGGCCAGGCCCACCATGACGTCCAGGACCTCGCCGACCATTTCAGGGTCGAGCGCGGAGGTCGGTTCGTCGAACAGCATGACGATCGGGTCCATGGACAGGGCGCGGGCGATGGCCACGCGCTGCTGCTGGCCGCCTGAAAGCTGGCCCGGGAACTTGTCCTTGTGCGCGATCAGCCCCACGCGATCCAGCATGCGCATGCCGCGGGTGCGGGCCTCGTCCATCGGGCGGCCCAGCACCTTGACCTGCGCGAGCGTGAGGTTCTCGGTGACCGAGAGGTGGGGAAACAGCTCGAAGTGCTGGAACACCATGCCCACCCGGCTGCGCAGGCGTGGCAGGTTGGTGCGTGGATCGTTGACGGGGGTGCCGTCGACCGTGATGGTGCCCTGCTGGATCGGCTCGAGGCCGTTGACGGTCTTGATCAGCGTGGACTTG
>DAIMZU010000589.1:0-2536 GCA_036733845.1 Ramlibacter sp. | reverse complement strand
ACCCCAACCTCTGCGTGGGCTGCGGCGCCTGCACCACGGCCTGTCCGACGGGCGCGCTGACCTACACCTACCCGCGGCCGCAGGAGACCGGTGCCCGCATCAAGACGCTGCTGGGCACCTACGCGAAGGCGGGCGGCCGCGACGCCGTGCTCCTGCTGCACAGCCAGGACGCCGGCCGCCAGATGGTCGAGGAACTCGGCCGGGCGGCGCGCGTCGGCAGCGCGCAGGGCGTGCCCGCGAATGTCCTGCCGATGGCGCTGTGGCACACCGCCAGCACCGGCATCGAGCTGTGGCTGACAGCCGTCGCCGGCGGCGCGCGCCAGGTGGCGGTGCTTGCCACCGGCGAGGAAGCCCCGCAGTACCTCGAAGCGCTGGAGCAGCAGATGCAGGTGGCGCAGGCCATCCTGGAAGGGCTGGGCTACATGGGCACCCATTTCAGCCTGCTGCGCTGCAAGCACCCGAGCGACCTCGACCAGGAACTGCAGCTGGCCACCCGCCGCCTCGGCGCCGTTCCCGCGGCCGCAGCCCGCTACGCGGCCACGGCCGACAAGCGCCCCACGCTCGAACTGGCGCTGGACCACCTGGTGGAGCACGCGCCGGCGCCCCTTCCGGCAGCGATCGCGCTGCCCGCCGCCGGCTCGCCCCTGGGCAGCCTGCAGGTGGACAAGGACCGCTGCACGCTGTGCATGTCCTGCGTGGGCGCCTGCCCGTCCAGCGCGTTGCAGGACAACCCCGAGGCGCCGCAGCTGAAGTTCATCGAGAAGAACTGCGTGCAGTGCGGGCTGTGCGAAAGCACCTGCCCCGAAGATGCCATCACGCTGCAGCCGCGGCTTCTGCTCACGCCCGAGCGCAAGCAGGCGCGCGTGCTCAACGAGACCCAGCCCTACGGCTGCATCCGCTGCAGCAAGCCCTTCGGCACGCTCAAGGCGGTGGAAGCCATGCTCGGCAAGCTCGCCACCCACGCGATGTTCCAGGGCGCCGCGCTCGAGCGCCTCAAGATGTGCAGCGACTGCCGCGTCATCGACATCTACTCGTCCGAGAACGAAGTCAAGATCACCGACCTGTGATGAGCGAAACCTACACCCCCACGACCGCCCTCGACGAGGAGACCGCGCGCGCCGAGGTCTATGGCCTGCTGGCTGCCCTGTACTACGCTGCGCCGCCGGCCGAACTGATCGAAGCCTTGCGCGTCGCGCCCACCGAAGCCCCGGCCGAGGGCGGCTTCCTCGAGGAGCCCTGGCGCGCCCTGGTCGGTGTGGCCCGCGACATGCCGCCCGCAGAGATCGCTGCCGAGTACGACGCGCTCTTTGGCGGCGTCGGCAAGCCGGAGGTGTATCTCTTCGGATCGCACTACCTGACGGGTTTCCTGAACGACCGGCCCCTGTCCCGCCTGCGCGACGACCTCGCCTCGCTGGGGTTGGCCCGCGACGAAGCCATGCCAGAGACCGAGGACCACATCGCCTACCTGTGCGAGGTGATGCGCTACCTCATTGCCGGCGACGACGTGGCGGTGTCCAACCTCACGCGCCAGGCCGCATTCTTCACCGATCATCTGCAGCCCTGGGTCGCGGCGATGTGCGACGCCGTCACGGGCCATCCGCGCGCGCGCTTCTACGCCGCGCTGGCGGAGTTCACGCGCGCGTTCGCCAGCGTCGAGCAGCAGGGTTTCGATATGCTGGGGTGACGGAGCCGGGCGTGCTGCACCACCCGGTGCGCCCCGGGGCGTGACGTCAGGCGTCCTGCAGACCCTGCGCTGCAGCCACGGCACCGCCCACTGGGGCGTGCTCCGGATCCGACAGCAGCCGCACGCGCAGCAGCGCGCCGCCGCCCGCGGCGTTCATCGCATCGATGTGCCCGCCATAGCGCTCGACCAGGCCCTGGCTGATCCACAGGCCGAGGCCGTTGCCTTCCACGCGTGTGGTGAAGAAGGGCCGGAACAGCTGCCGAAGTGCCGGTTCGGTGAAGCCCGGGCCGTTGTCCTCGACGTCGAGCAGGGCGCCACCCTCCCAGTCGAGGGTGCGCAGCGTCAACGTGCCGCCCGCCTCGCCCATGGCCTGCACCGCGTTCATCATCAGGTTGATCAGCACCTGCTGGAGTTCCTGGCGGTTCATGCCCACGCGCCGGGTGGAGCGGAAGTCACGGCGCACCTCGACGCGGCCGCTGGCCAGCACATGCCCGACCAGCACCAGACATTGCTCGAACACCTGGGCCGGCTCGAGCGATTCCACATAGCCGGCGTATTCGGTGGGCCGTGCGTACTGCAGCAGTTGCGCGACGATGAGGCGCACGCGCTGCACCTGTTCGTCCAGCAGCCGTAGTTCACCCACGACAGGAGCCGCGTGCTCGCCCAGCAGCTCGCGCATCAGGTCCAGGTTGCCCTGGATGACGGCCATGGGGTTGTTCACCTCGTGCGCGATGCTGGCGGTGAGCTGCCCGATGGCCGCGAGCTTCTCGGACTTGACCAACTGCCGCTGGGCCTGCACCAGCGATGCGTTCGCGTCGGCGAGTTCGCGGGTGCGTTCCGCCACCTTGACAT
>DAIMZU010000588.1:0-2539 GCA_036733845.1 Ramlibacter sp. | reverse complement strand
ATCCTCACCCGCTCGCCGTCATCCCCACCCGCTCGCCGTCATCCCGGCGAAAGCCGGGACCCAGAAGCGAGGTGCCGCCGGGGTGAAACGGCCCACCGGCGGTGATTCCGCGCCCCTTGCAACCCTGTCATTCGGCTGAATAACAGAAATTGCCCGGAAATTTGCGAGACATACTCCAGAGCCCTGTCAGCTTTAGCAGGGTTCCTGGAGGGTAGCCGCCCGTGTGGCTCTTCCAATCGGAGGATCACCCTCAAGAGGAGCCTGCAATGACCGCCACCGACACCCTTGTTTCTTCCCCCTCCCGCGCCGTTCCGGTGCCGGCGCATGCCGAATCCGGCCTGCGAGCGGGCCTGGCAGCCCCCTTGTCGCCGGCCCTCAAGGGGCGCATTGCCCGCGAGTTTGCCGACCGCTGGACGCGCGAATGGGGCGGTGCGCCCATCACTCAGGGCGCCGCGGCCGGTCCCGACGCCGTCCGTCTTGACGGAAACGACTACCTCGGCGTCTCGGGCCATCCGCAGATCGTCCAGGCCCAGATCGACACCCTGCGGCGGGACCGTGATTCCATCGTGCAGTCCGGTGTCTTCCAGCTGATTGGCTCCCCAGCCAACCGGCTCGAGCAGTCACTGGCCGATTTCGTGGGCCACCAGGGCGTGGTGCTGTGCCAATCCGGCTACACGGCCAACCTGGGGCTGCTGCAGGTGATCGCCGACAAGGACACGCCGGTCTACCTGGACAGCCTCGCCCACATGTCCCTCTGGGAGGGCGTGCGCGCCGCCAACGCGCCCGGCCATGCCTTCCGGCACAACGACCCTGCGCACCTGGCCAAGATGATCGGCCGCCACGGGCCGGGCGTGGTGGTGGTCGACTCGGTCTACAGCACGACCGGCGCGGTGTGTCCGCTCGAGCAGATCGTGGAAGTGGCAGAGGCCACGGGTTGCATGATCCTGGTGGACGAGTCGCACTCGCTGGGCACCCACGGCCCTGAAGGCCGGGGCCTGTGCGCGGCGCTCGGCCTGAGCCACCGCGTGCATTTCATTTCTGCCAGCCTGGCCAAGGCATTCGCCGGACGGGCGGGTTTCTTCACGGTGCCCGACGAGATGCGCTACTACCTCATGTCGCACAGCTTCCCGAACATCTTCAGCTCGTGCCTGCTGCCGCACGAGATCGCCGCGCTGTCTGCCACGCTCGAACTGGTGCGGAACAGCGACGAAGCCCGCGTCCGCCTGGCGGCGCACACGCGCCGGTTGCGCGCGACGCTGGACCGCCTGGGCTACCCGATCCACCACGGCACCGAGCAGATCATCGCGCTCGAGTCGGGCACCGAAGCCAACACGCTGGCGCTGCGCAAGGCGCTCGAGTCGCGGGGGGTGTTTGGCGCCGTCTTCTGCGCTCCAGCGACCAGTCGCAACCGGGCCATGGTGCGCCTGACCCTGAGCGCCACGCTGACCGATGCGGAACTCGCCCGCGTGGAGAATGTGGTGGAAGAGATCGCACCCCTGGTCAAGCCCTGGGAGTGGCCCATCGCGCGCCGCCAGCGCTTGGCCGGCGCCGACGTCTGACGTCGTCTGGGCCGCTGCATTCACTCCTTCACGTGGCGCGGGGGCAGAGACTCCAGCCAGTCGCGGTGGGAGGTGATGGCGGCAGGCAGTTGATCCGCCCCCACTTTGAACAGTGACGCGAGCAGGCTCGGACCGATGGGAAAAGCCGGCTCCAGCGTCGGCGGCTCGTTCCAGCCGAGTGCCTGGCGCAGTTCAAGGGCAACGAGCTTCTGCCCACTTCGGACGTTTTCAAGGTCGTGCGGGGGCAGGCCGGCGACCTCCGCCACCTCGGCCAGCGCAGGCAGCCCATCGCGGGGCTCGAGCTGAAGCCAGCTCACCTGGCCCGCGGCGTCGAGGCCCAGGATGCCGAAGGGGTCCCCCAGGGCGATGTGCTCGATCCAGTGGTCCGCTGCGAACGCTGCCAGGGCCTCCTGGGCTGCTGGTGCGCGCAGCAACGCGTGCTGCTCTGGCCGGAGCGTCGCGCGCCAGATCTGTGAATGCCGAGGGTGGGGTTGCGCCATCAGGGCGTCGAGGGCGCCCACGAGGCGCTTTCCGATGTCGGGCAGGTGCTTGGGCACGAACTGCTCGATGAGGCCACGGTTGAAGGCCTTGACGGCGACCTGCTCGTCCGCCTGGCCCGTCAGCAGCATGCGCGCGCCATGCCACTCGGTCAGTTCGTCGAGCACCTGGAGCCCGTCCATTCCCGGCATCGAGTAGTCCACCACCAGCACTCGCGTGAGCTCAAAGCGGTTGGACGCGCGGCCCCAGTAGTCGAGCAGCTGCGGAATCAGCGGCTTGCCCTGGCGCCACTGGTCGATGATGGATTGCTGGTTCCAGGCGTCGATCTCCCACAGCGGCGGTTCGCGGCGGAGTTCGTGGATGCAATGGGCCGGCCGAAGGTACAGGCGGACCGGCCAGCGGCGCGGCAACACCAGTGCGAGCATGTCGAGGTAGTCGGGGTCGTCGTCCAGGAAGACGATGGAACCGGGGCGGTGGAAGAG
>DAIMZU010000587.1:0-2543 GCA_036733845.1 Ramlibacter sp. | reverse complement strand
GTTCGAGACGGCCGATGCGGAAGAACTCGAGCGCGAGCTTGCGGCCATCCTCGAACCCGCGCGGGACGGCCTGCTGCGCGCCGCCCTGGCGACTGAACTTCTGGGTCACGATGCCACCGCCATCGAAGCGATTTCGCAGGATGAGGTGCGCCTGAGCGAAGCGGCCGCCCGCCTGCGCGACTACCACGGCGAGTGGGCCGCCCGGGGGGTGGGGCCGATGCTGCGCGAGCTGGCCCTGCGCGAGGGCATCGCTGCCCGCATGCTCGCACGCAGCGACGGCGAAAGGCGGCTGACCAATTTCCGTCACCTTTCGGAGTGCCTGCACGAGGCGAGCCGCGACCACCATGGACCGCAGGCGCTGCTGCGCTGGCTGAAGCTGCAGCGTGCCGACAACCGCAGCGAGGCGGCCCAGGTGCGGCTCGAATCGGACCAGAACCTGGTGCAGATCGTCACCATCCACAAGTCCAAGGGCCTCGAGTACCCGGTGGTCTTCTGTCCCTTCCTCTGGGACGGTCACGCGGGCGGCAGGCCCTCGTCACTGCCCGGACGCGAGTACCACGACGACCAGGGGCGCGTGGTCATCGACTACAGGGACCTCGACGAGCAGGCGGCCAAGGACATCAAGGCACGCATCGAGATCGAGAAGGCGGCCGAGCGGCTGCGCCTGGTCTACGTCGCACTCACGCGCGCCGTGCACCGGTGCTATGTGGTCGTGGGCGCGTACGCCAGCGCGAACTCCACCAGCGAGAGCGGCTGCAATCCCTTCAACTGGCTGGTCACGGGCCAGGGCCTCACACCGGCGCAGTGGCGTGCAGCGAAGACCGCGCCCAGCGCGATCGAGCAGGCCTGGCAGCGGCTCGCGGCCGCCCACCCCGGCCCGATCCGCCTGGAACCCTTGCCCACGGCCACGGGCCAGCCCGTGCGGCTTCCTGCGGTCGCGGCGGAGTCGCTGCAGGCCCTGCCGCCTCCGGCGCACATCCCCTGGGGCTGGCAGCTCTCGAGCTACAGCAGCCTGGCGCACGGCGCGACCGCTGCTTCCGGTGAAGCGCCCGCCGCAGACCGCGATGCGCAGGACGGGCGTGTCCCCGCAGCCAGGGCCGCGCCCCCGGACGATGTTCCTGCGGACGACATCCTGCGCTTTCCCCGCGGCGCGCGGGCCGGCGACACCCTGCATGCGGTCTTCGAGCGCATCGACTTCAACGACCCGGCGCAGTGGCCCGGACGCATCGCCGAGGCGACACTCGCCAAACCGCCCGGCGAGATCGATGGCGCACTGGCGAAATCGATGCTCCTGGCCATGGCGCGTGACGTCCTGGACACGCCGATGCCCGATGGCCTCGTGCTCTCGCGCGTCAGGCGCCGCATCGTCGAACTGGAGTTCACCCTGTCGGCGCCCGACCTGTCGATGCGGGCACTTGCCGCGCTGCTGCACCAGGCGGGGTACCCGCCGTTGGTGTTCGAGCAGAAGGTGCTCTCGGGCTACCTGCGCGGCTTCATCGACCTCGTGTTCGAGCACGAAGGGCGCTTCTACATCGCCGACTGGAAGTCCACCCACCTGGGGTATCGCCCGGCCGACTATGGGCAGGGCCCGCTGGATGCCGCGATGCGCGAGCACGGCTATCACCTTCAGTACCTGCTCTATACGGTGGCAGTCCATCGCTGGCTGCGGGCGCGCGTGGCAGGCTACGACTACGACACCCATTTCGGCAAGGTGCTCTACCTGTTCGTGCGGGGCGTGCGGCCCGGATGGACGCTTGCGGATGGATCGGCCGCGGGCGTGTATGCGGACCGACCGTGCCGTGCCCTGGTCGAAGGACTCGACGCCCTGCTGGCTGGCCCAAGGAGTCTCGCGTGAGCCTTGAAGACCTGAACCCCGCCGAGGCCCTGGCGGCCGGCTTCGCGGCGCACGCACGGCAGTGGGCGCAGTCGCTGGGCGCACCGGCGGAAACACTCGACCTCGTGGCGGCCGCGGCGCGCGAGACCAGCCTCGCCACGAGCGAGGGCCATGTGTGTGTCGGCCTGGATGAACTGGCCGCAGCGCTCGGGCACGACACGCCTTCGCTGGGACGGGCGCTGCGCGCGTCCGGCGTCGTCGGCCCGGCGGACGACCCGGGGGCGTGTCCGCTGGTGCTGGACGCCGGGGGGCGCCTCTATCTGCGCCGCTACTTCGAGGACGAGCGCCGGCTCGCACGCCGTCTCGTGCAGGCTTCGCGCTCGGGCGCCGAAGGCCTCTCCATCGTCAGCGGCGGTCCCGGCACGGGCAAGACCACGCGGATCGTGCGCGAGCTCGGGCGCATGCTGCAGGCCAACCCGGCCTTGCGCATCGCACTCGCCGCACCCACCGGCAAGGCCGCGGCCCGCATGTCCGAGGCCATCCGCGCGCGCGCCGAAGCCGATGTGCCGCCTGGCGTGCGCGAACTGCTGCCCAGCGAGGCCTCCACCCTCCACCGGCTGCTGCGCTTCCGTCCGGGCTCGGGCTTCGAGCATGGGCCCGACAACCCGCTGCCCATCGACGTGCTGGTGGTGGACGAAGCCTCCATGCT
>DAIMZU010000586.1:0-2543 GCA_036733845.1 Ramlibacter sp. | reverse complement strand
AACGCACCTACCAACCCTCCAAAGTGCGCCGCGCGCGTACCCACGGCTTCCTGGTCCGCATGAAGACCCGTGGTGGCCGCGCCGTCATCAATGCGCGCCGCGCCAAGGGCCGCAAGCGCCTGGCCGTCTGAGCCTTCGCCGCGTGCACGCGCGCCCGGGGCGCGGCCCAGGGTGCCATGCCGCCAGCGACTTGCTGCCAGCGTGATGCCCGGTGCCGTCGCGCCTGCCCAGCGCCTGAAGACCCGGGCGCAGTTCCAGGCGGCGCTGGCCGGGCCTACGGTCTCGCGCACGGCCCATTTCGTGCTCCATCGCCTGCCTTTGGCAGATCCGACGGAGGCTGCAGAGCCCGCAGGGCCTGGGTCCAGGCGACCGCAGGCCCTGTTTGCCGTGCAGGCGCCCTGGCTGGGCGCGGTCGTTCCGAAGCGCTGGGCCAAGAGGGCCGTCACCCGAAACACGATCAAACGCCAGATCCACGCCGTGGCCCACGAATTCGCAGCCTCCCTCCCGGCAGCCGCCCATGTGGTGCGCCTGCGGGCGGCGTTCGACCGTGCCGCATTCCCCAGCGCCACGTCCGACGCGCTGCGGCTGGCGGTCCGCGGCGAGTTGCAGCGTCTGTTCGCCGGAGCCCGGCCATGATCCGCGCCACGCTGGTCGGCCTGGTCAAGGGGTATCGCCTGCTGCTGTCCCCCTGGCTCGGCTCGGCGTGCCGGTTCTCGCCCACCTGCTCGGCCTATGCACTCGAAGCCCTCGAGCGCCATGGGGCCGCTGCCGGCACGTACCTCGCGGCCGCGCGGATCGCGCGTTGTCATCCCTGGTGCGAGGGCGGGTGCGACCCCGTCCCCGCCCAAGCTCCCCGCCTGCTGACGCGGTGGGTGAATCCCGTCCAACGCAAGAAGTCCACATGAACGACATTCGGCGCACCATCCTGTGGGTGGTCTTCGGCTTTTCCATGGTGCTGCTCTGGGACCAGTGGCAGATCCACAACGGCCGCCAGGCCACTTTCTTTCCCAGTGGCACCCGCCCGGCGGCCACGGCCCCGGCGCCTGATGCGGGTCCGGCCGGCAACGGCGTCCCCCAGGCCAGCACCAGCCTGCCATCGCCCACGGGCGGTGCGGCCGCCGTCTCGACGGTGCCCGGCGCCGCCGCGGCACCGGCTGCACCGTCGCGCGAACAGATCGTCGTCACGACGGACGTGTTGCGCCTGACCTTCGACACGCAGGGCGGGTCCCTGGTGCGTGCCGAACTCCTCCAGCACTCGGCCGAATCCGTGACCCGGGGCCAGCCGGTCACGCCCTTCGTACTGCTCGATCAGGGCGCCGACCGGATGTATGTGGCCCAGAGCGGCCTGATCGGCGGGAACTTCCCCAACCACACCACGCCCATGACCTTCCAGGGCGAGCGTGAACTGCGCCCTGGTGCCGACGAGCTCGTCCTGCGATTCGAATCGCCCGAGCTCGATGGCGTGAAGCTGGTCAAGACCTACACGCTGCGGCGTGGCGCCTATGACGTTCCCGTGCAGCACGAGGTCATCAACGCCGGTCAGTCGGCCGTGGCACCGCAGCTCTACGTCCAGCTCGTGCGCGGCGGCTATGGCGGCACCGCATCGTCCATCATGAACCCGACCGGCACCTTCAGCGGGCCGGCGGTCTTCTCGTCCGAGAAAAAATTCCAGAAGGTCGAGCTCACTGACATCGACAAGGGCAAGGTCGAATTCCAGCGCGAGGCCACCGACGGCTACGTGGCCATGGTGCAGCACTACTTCGCCAGCGCCTGGATTCTTGCCGAAGGCACCCCGAGGGAGAACTTCGTGCGCCGCGTCGACGGACGTTATTCGGTCGGTGCCATCGCGCCGCTGCAGCCGCTGCAACCCGGTGCGACCGCGGCCGTTCCTGCCACCCTGTTCGCCGGCCCCCAGGTCGAGAAGATGCTGGAGCGCGTCTACCCGGGCCTGGACCTGGTCAAGGACTACGGCATCTTCACCATCCTGGCCAAGCCGCTGTACTGGCTGCTCGACAAGATCCACGCGGTGGTGGGCAACTGGGGCTGGTCGATCGTCGGCCTGGTTCTGCTGATCAAGATCGCCTTCTACTGGCTGCAGGCCAAGGGCTACGAAAGCATGGCCAAGATGAAGGCCATCAACCCCCGCGTGATGCAGCTTCGCGAGCGCTACAAGGACAACCCGCAGCAGATGCAGCAGGAGATGATGCGCATCTACCGCGAGGAAAAGGTCAACCCCCTCGGTGGCTGCCTGCCCATCCTGGTGCAGATCCCGGTGTTCATTGCGCTGTACTGGGTGCTGCTGACCAGCGTCGAGATGCGCAACGCGCCCTGGATCGGCTGGATCCGCGACCTGTCCACGCCCGACCCCTACTACATCCTGCCGGTGGTCATGACGCTCACCACCTTGCTGCAGACCGCGCTCAACCCCATGCCGCCGGACCCGATGCAGGCCAAGCTCATGTGGTTCATGCCCCTGGTGTTCTCGATCATGTTCTTCTTCTTCCCGGCCGGCCTGGTGCTGTACTGGATCACGAACAACGTGC
>DAIMZU010000585.1:0-2560 GCA_036733845.1 Ramlibacter sp. | reverse complement strand
GGTCCGAGGACACCGACGCCGAAGTCGAGCAGCGCGTCGCCGAGATCCTTTCCGCCGTGCGCACGCGCGGGGATGCCGCGGTGCTCGAGTACACCGCCCGCTTCGACGCGCTGCAGGCGTCCAGCCTGGCCGAGCTCGAGCTGCCGCAGCACGAACTGCAGGCCGCCTTCGCGGGCCTGCCGCCTGCACAACGCGAGGCGCTCGAGCAGGCCGCCGCCCGCGTGCGCCGCTACCACGAGGCGCAGAAGCGCGCGTCGGGCGAGAGCTGGAGCTACCGCGATGACGACGGCACCCTGCTGGGCCAGAAGGTCACGCCGCTGGACCGGGTCGGCATCTACGTGCCGGGCGGCAAGGCCGCCTATCCCTCCTCGGTGCTCATGAACGCCATCCCCGCACACGTGGCCGGCGTGCCCGAGATCATCATGGTCGTGCCCACCCCCCGGGGCGAGAAGAACGCGCTGGTGCTTGCCGCCGCCCACGTCGCCGGCGTCACCCGGGCATTCCGCATCGGGGGCGCCCAGGCGGTGGCCGCACTGGCCTATGGCACCGCCACGATCCCCCGGGTCGACAAGATCACCGGACCGGGCAACGCCTACGTGGCCAGCGCCAAGCGCCGCGTGTTCGGCCAGGTCGGCATCGACATGATCGCCGGGCCCAGCGAGATCCTGGTGCTCGCCGACGGCAGCACCCCGCCCGACTGGGTCGCCATGGACCTGTTCTCGCAGGCCGAGCACGACGAACTCGCCCAGAGCATCCTGCTGTGCCCCGACGCCAGCTACATCGACCGGGTGCAGGCCGAGATCGACAGGCTGCTGCCCCAGATGCCGCGCGCGGACATCATTTCCCGCTCGCTGTGCGGCCGGGGTGCGTTGATCCACACCCGCAGCATGGAAGAGGCCTGCGAGATCAGCAACCGGATCGCGCCCGAGCACCTCGAAGTGGCCAGCGCCGATCCGCATCGCTGGGAGCCGCTGCTGCGCCATGCCGGCGCGATCTTCCTGGGTGCCTACACCAGCGAGTCGCTGGGCGACTACTGCGCCGGGCCCAACCACGTGCTGCCCACCAGCAGCACCGCGCGTTTTTCCAGCCCGCTGGGGGTGTACGACTTCCAGAAGCGCAGCAGCCTCATCGAAGTCAGCGAGGCGGGGGCGCAGGCGCTCGGGCGCATCGCTTCGGTGCTCGCGCACGGCGAGGGCCTGCAGGCCCATGCCCGCGCCGCCGAGATGCGCATCAAAGGGGGCGCCGCATGAACGCGCTTCCCGAACGCCTGTCGCGCCTGATCCGCCAGGACGTGCAGTCCATGCACGCCTATGCGGTGCAGGATGCCGCCGGCATGGTCAAGCTCGACGCCATGGAGAACCCCCACCGGTTGCCGCCGCACCTGCAGGCCGAACTCGGGCGCCGCCTGGGCGCCGTCGAACTCAACCGCTACCCTGGCCCCCGGCTGGACACCCTGCGCCAGGCGCTCGCCGCCCATGCCGGCCTGCCCGAAGGCTGCGCGCTGATGCTGGGCAACGGCTCGGACGAGCTGATCTCGCTCGTGGCCATGGCCTGCGACGTGCCCGGGGCCAGCATCCTTGCGCCGCTGCCCGGATTCGTGATGTACGCCATGAGCGCGCAGTTGCAGGGGCTGGGCTTCGTGGGCGTGGACCTCACGCCCGACTTCGAGCTCGACGAGGCGGCGATGCTCGCTGCCATCGACCGGCACCAGCCGTCCATCATCTACCTGGCCTACCCGAACAACCCCACCGCCAAGCTCTGGGATGACGCGGTCATCGAGCGCATCGTGCGCGCCGCGCCCGGGCTGGTGGTCATCGACGAGGCCTACCAGCCGTTTTCCAGCCGCAGCTACATCGACCGGCTGGCGGGGCAGCCGCACGTGCTGCTCATGCGCACGCTCAGCAAGTTCGGGCTGGCCGGCGTGCGCATCGGCTACATGATGGGTGCCACGGCCCTGGTGGCGCAGATCGACAAGGTCCGCCCACCGTACAACGTCAGCGTCCTCAACGCCGAGGCGGCGCTCTTCGCGCTCGAGCACGCGCAGGTGTACGAGGCGCAGGCCGCCGACCTGCGGTCAGAGCGTGCCCGCCTGCAGGCCGCCCTCGCCCAGATGCCCGGCGTGCGCGCCTGGCCCAGCGATGCCAACATGATCCTGGTGCGCGTGCCCGACGCTGCATCGGCCTTCGAGGGCATGAAGCGGCACGGGGTGCTGGTCAAGAACGTTTCTAGAATGCACCCCTTGCTGGCCAACTGCCTGCGCCTGACGGTCGGCACCACCGACGAGAACACCCGCATGCTTGCCGCGCTGCGCGAAAGCCTATGACCCAAGCCACCGACACCGCCGCCCCCGACGCCCGCCGGACCGAGGTGGTGCGCAACACCTCCGAGACGCAGATCCGCGTGCGCGTCGACCTCGACGGCACCGGCCGCGCCAGCCTGGCCACGGGCATCGGCTTCTTCGACCACATGCTCGACCAGATCGCCCGGCACGGGCTCATCGACCTCGAGGTCGATGCCCGGGGCGACCTGCACATCGACGGCCACCACACGGTCGAAGACG
>DAIMZU010000584.1:0-2560 GCA_036733845.1 Ramlibacter sp. | reverse complement strand
GTCCCGCGCTTGCCGCGCGAGAGCCGTCGCCGGAAAGCCTGGATCTGTTCGGCGGAGGGTAGCCCTCACCGGCGCGCAGGCCGCTCGCCCGCGGCCGGGGCCCCATCGATGGGGTCCAGTTCCATCATGCGCACGCGCGCTTTCTCGATGTGGCTGCGCATCGCACGCCGCGCGGCCTCTGCGTCCTGGACGCGCACGCACTCCAGCACGGCTCGATGCTCGTCCACCGCGTCCTGCATACGCATGCCGGGCTTCATGCGACCCCAATGGCGCCATACGCGGACAGCGTGGCTCACGTCATATTCGAGCGCCCGTACGGCCTCGAGCAGCCGCGGATTGGCGGTGGCGATGGCGATGGCCTCATGGAAGCCGTAATCATGTGTGTGGGTCGGCTCGCCCAGCCGCGTCGCGCGGTCGAAGGCTTCCACCGTGCTCGCCATGCGCTCGAGGTCAGCGGGCGTGCGCCTCAGGGCCGCGAGGTACGCTGCCTCGGGTTCGATCACCAGGCGCAGTTCCACGCCATGGAGGATGCGGCCCAGGTCGGCACCCGTCGGGGTGTCGGCTGCGTCCTCCGGCAGGTCGCTCGCAGCGCAGACATAGCTTCCCGAGCCCCGCCTCGACTGGACCAGGCCTTCCTGCCGCAACCGGGCGAGCGCTTCGCGGACGACGGGACGGGACACCCGGAACAGCGACGCCAGCGCGGCCTCCGAGGGCAAGCGCATGCCGGCCGCAAGCCGCCCGCTGCGGATGGCGTGGCCCAGGGCCTCGTGCACGCGTCCGGCATACCGCAGCGATCGCGGCGGCATGACCGCCTCGAGCAGGTCCTGGAGTTCGGCAAGGCCGGTCGGGGACGCCAGTTCAGCAGCCACATTGGATGGCATAAGTTGCCAATTCTGTTGACAAGTTCTTTCAGGGTATGCGCCAGTCTGCGTCGGAGACATCAGGGATTACCCGGCGAAAGATGTCAATCTGATTGACTTCTTTCGGAGCTTCCGCCTAAGCTCTCTCGCACCGCCGGCTGCTCGCCTGGCCTTCTTACACAGGAGCCCTCCCCCCCTCATGGAACGCAGGAAATTTCTCGTCCGCACCGGCATCGCCGGCGGCATGGCCGCAGCGGCGGCCGCACCGGCACTCGCCCAGACCGCCGGCTTGCCGGAAGTGCGCTGGCGAATCGCCTCGAGCTATCCGAAGACCCTCTTCACCATCTTCGGCGCGATGGAACTGGTCACCAAGCGCGTGGCGGACCTCACCGGCGGCAAGTTCAACATCTCGCTGCACGCCGCTGGCGAACTGGTGCCGCCGCTGCAGGTGCTCGATGCCACGCAGAACGGCACGATCGAAGCCGGCCATACCGCGAGCTACTTCTATATCGGCAAGGACCCGGCCTTCGGCTTCGGCACGGCGCTGCCCTTCGGGTTGAACACGCGCGGCCAGAACGCCTGGATCTACGACGGCGGCGGCGAGAAGCTGCTCGAGGAGTTCTACGACACCTACGGCGTCACCCACCTGGTGGTCGGCCAGACCGGCGCGCAGATGGCCGGCTGGTATCGCAAGGAGATCAAGGGCCCGGACGACCTCAAGGGCCTCAAGTTCCGCGTGGGCGGTCTCGCGGGCGCGGTGCTCTCCAAGCTTGGCGTGGTGCCGCAGCAGGTCGCCCCAGGCGACCTGTACACCGCACTCGAAAAGGGCGTGCTGGATGCGGCGGAGTTCGTCGGCCCCGCCGATGACGAGCGCCTGGGCCTGCAGAAGGTCGCGCGGTACTACTACTACCCTGGATGGTGGGAGGGCTCGGCCCACCTGTCCCTGTTCATCAACAAGAAGGCCTGGACGGCGCTGCCACCGCTGTACCAGCAGGCGTTGCGCTCGGCTGCAATGGAAGCGACGGCCTGGAGCACGGCCAAGTACGACGTCGCCAACCCGCAGGCCCTGCGGCGCCTGCTCGCCAGCGGTGCCCAGCTCCGCGCCTTCCCCCGCACGGTCACGACCGCATCGTTCAAGGCGGCGGGCGAGCTGTTCGAGGAATACCAGGCCAAGAGCCCGGCGTTCAAGAAGATCTACCCGGAATGGGTCAAGTTCCGGGACGAGCAGGTGCGCTGGTCGCAGTTCTGCGAGATGCCCTTCGACAACGCGATGGCCTCGCTCGCCCGCACCTGACGGCTACCCGGCGCACCCGCCAGAGGCGCGGGCGCCGTGTCATGGAACCCAGAATGAAACGCTTGAACGTCGTCGGCACCGGACGCGTGGGGCAGACCCTCGCGCGGCTGTGGCACGAGCGGGGGGCCTGCCAAGTGCAGGACCTGCTCGCGCGCCGCGAGGAGAGCGCCCGGCAGGCCGCCGCATTCATCGGGGCCGGGCGGCCGGTCGCGCACCTGGCCGACCTGCGCAGCGCCGACCTGTGGCTGATCAGCGTTCCGGACGCGCAGGTGGGTGCGGTCGCAGCGCAGCTGGCGCAGCACCTGCGCGCCCGCGGCGAACCTGCGCCGGCACTGGCCTTTCATTGCAGCGGCTTCCTGCGGGCGGCCGAACTGGCGCCCCTGCAGGCGATGGGCTGGCACGCGGC
>DAIMZU010000583.1:0-2570 GCA_036733845.1 Ramlibacter sp. | reverse complement strand
GGCACGACCTGCCCCCCGGCTCGCGCGACGGGTATCCGGAGCCTGTCCATGCGCTGGCACCGGGCCCGGGGTTCGAGCTTCCGCCGGGCGCCACGTTCGAGCCGGACCCCCAGGCCGCGTTCGGCCGGCAGCCGCAGCGGGCTCGATAGCGGTACCTCGGGCGGGCGCCGACAGGCGCCCAACCGCGCATCACCGCCCGGCGAATCCCTGCTGCCACGCATCCACCGGCTGGAAGGCCGGGTCGGCGCGGCAGGCCGCTTCGGTCTCTGCCCAGATCTCGGCATCGGACTTCTCCAGGTCCAGCGGCGTGCCATGCGGCTGCGGGATGTACCACGGGGTGTCCAGGTAGACCTCGACGGTGTTCTCCTCCGGGTCCGAGAAGTAGATCGACAGCGCATTGCCGTGGTTCATCCCGCGCATCTGCGACGCGCCACGCGCCAGCGCGCGCTCGCGCAGGCGGCGCAGGTCGTCGATCGCATCGACCTTGAAGGACAGCTGCATGACGGTACTCGGCGCATCGGCAGCGCGTCCGCTGGCCAGCACGAGCTGATGGTGCTGCTGCGGGCTGCCGCTGAGGAAGTGAAGCTTCACCTTGAAGTTGCGTCCCTCGCCCTGGTCGGTGAGCTTGAGGTCGAACACCTCGGTGTAGAAGCGCGTCATGGCCTCCATGTCGCGCACGAAGATGCCCACGTGCGAGAGTTGCGGAATGGACTGCATGGGAATTCCTCAGGGTCGAAGGACGATCTTGCCCAGGGTTCCGGGCGCGTCGAGCAGCCGGTGCGCCTCTTGCGCCTGGGCCAGCGGCAGCACCGTGGCGGCGGGGGCCTGCACCCGGCCGGACTGCATCGCGTCGATGCTGTCGGTCATGAGCCGGCGGCGCAGCTGCGGGTCGGCATCGAAGGTATGCATGGAGAACACGCGGATACCCAGGCTCTTGCCGAGGTGCCGGCGCAGCGTCGCGAACACGTCGCCAGCGGGCATGCCCGCCACGATGTTGTACGACACGGCAGTGCCCAGGGGGGCAAGGCAGTCCAGGCACTGCTGGAACAGCGCCCCGCCGATCGGATCGATGGCCAGGTCCACTCCCCGGCCTCCGGTGGCCGCCAGCACCTGGGCCGCCAGGTCGGGCGCGGCCGGATCGAGCGCCGCGTGTGCGCCGTTGTGCAGCGCGAACGAACGCTTGGCCGGCGTGCTGGCGGTGGCGATCACCTCCAGGCCTGAGGCGCGGGCCAGGCGCGTCATGGCCGATGCGACGCCGCCGGCCGCGCCAGTGACCAGCACGCTGCGCGGTGTGCGGATTCCGCCGCAATGAAACAGCAGCGCCTGCGCCAGCTGGAAATTCGGAAGGCTGACCGCGTCCTCGAAACCGATGCCCTCCGGCAGGGGATAAAGCGCCTCGGCAGGGGCGCATGCGTACTCGGCGTAGCAGCCGCCGCGCTGCGGCAGCTCACGCGAGCTCAGGAGCACGTGCTGTCCGGCTTGTATCGCGTGCACGCCATCCCCCACCGCATCGACGACGCCCGCCATCTCATTCCCGGGGATGGCCGGCAGGGGCGGCATCCACTTGTAGACGCCGGTGCGGATCAGGGCATCGGGACGGCCCACGCCAATGGCCAGCGCGCGCACGCGGGCCTGTCCCGGTCCAGGCTGTGGCGTGGGAATGTCCTGCAGTTCGAGGACGTCCGGCCCGCCCGGCGCGTGCACGAGGACGGCACGCATGCGCTCAGCCCAGGCGCGGAATTCGTGCGTCGCCGACCACCTGGGTCCACTTCTGCAACTCGGCGGTCATCATGGCCTGCATCTCCTGCGGCGAGCCGGCGCGGGCTTCGCCCCCCATCTCCTCGAGGCGGGCCTTCACGGCTGGCACCTGCACGGCCTTGCGGGTCTCGGCGTTCAGCCTCTCGACGATGGCCATCGGCGTGCCCGCCGGGGCGAGCCAGCCTGCCCAGGAGCGGACGTCGTACTCGGGCACGCCCTGTTCGGCCACCGTGGGCACCTCGGGCATGGCGCTCCAGCGCTGAGGCCCGGTGACAGCCAGCACGCGCAGGCGTCCGGCCTTGAGCTGGCCAAGCACCGCGGTCGGCGGGGCGATGACCATGGGGATCTCGCCACCGAGCAGGGCGGTGACGGAGGCGGAGTCGCCCCGGAAGGGCACGTGCAGCATCTGCGTGCGGGACATGCGGGCCAGCAGCTCGCCTACGAGGTGATGGGTCGATCCGACGCCGGCCGTGCCGTAGGCCACCTTGCCCGGCTCGGACCGCGCGGCCGCGAGCAGTTCCGTCAGCGAGCGGAAGCGGGACTCGTTCGGCACCACCAGGAGGAAGGGAAAGAAGGTGATCGTCGAGATCGGCTGGAAGCTGTTGACGGTGTGGTAGGGCAGCTTCTCGTAGAGCGCGCCCGCGACGACGTGGCCGCCAGTCGCCAGCAGCAGCGTGTAGCCGTCCGGCGCCGCCCTCGCCACGGCCGCCGAGCCCAGCGTGCCGCCGGCGCCGGTGACCGCCTCAACGATGATCGGCTGGCCGAGCCCCTTGCTCATCTCCGTGCCCACGAGTCGCGCGATGGTGTCCGCG
>DAIMZU010000582.1:0-2570 GCA_036733845.1 Ramlibacter sp. | reverse complement strand
GCGCTGGGGCGCTGCTGCGGCGGGCGCGGCGGACCGTGCGACAGGCGCAGCCCTGGGGGGCGCCGCGGGAGCCGCAGCCACGGCGGCCGCCGCCAGTGCCAGGGCGGTGTCCGTCACGGATCCGGAGTCGGAAGGCGCCGCCGGTGCACCAGAGTCCATGGGCGCAAGCGGCTGGACGTCCACGCGAGCGGGCAAGGCCGGCGCCGTGACAACGCCGCGTGCATCGGCCATCGGCAGGGCCGCGGAGACCAGGGGAGCGGGGGCAGGGGCGGCGGTGTCGGCAGGGTGATCGGCCAGCAGCACATATTGGCGCGTCAAGCGGGTGGTGCAGCCCACTTCCAGGAACACGGTCACGAAGGCCTCGTTGACCGGTGCGGGAACCCGCACGCGCAGGGTCGCCATGTCGGGCCCGGGCCCCGGCCGCACATCGAGCGTGCGGGCATCGACCAACGCGTCACCATAGAGCACGCGCGCCTGCTGGCAGACGTCGCCCGCGCTGGCGCCGGCATCCAGGCCCACCTGGACGCTGACATCGAGCGGCCGCCCGATCACCGCGGCGCCCTGCACGCGGCCGAGAGTGAGGGCGTGGCTGCTTCCGCTCGCCACGAGGAACACCGCCGCAGTGGGCAGCAAGCGCAGGAAGGCTGGGACTGTCATCTGTTTCGGATTGTTGCACGCGCACCTCGGGGCTGAACAGACGCTGACTGCGCACTTCGCCAGTTTTTTCACACCGGTGCGCCAGGGGCGCGCAACAGGTCCACGCAGTCGCCCGGGCAGTCCCGGGACGGGCTGCCGGCGCTCCACGGGATAATCTCCCGATGGACAACAGCATCAACACGGTCGGCGTGGTCGGCGCCGGCGCCATGGGGCGCGGCATCGCGCAGATCGCAGCGCAGGCAGGTTGCCGCGTGCGTCTCTTCGACGTGCAGGCGCCGGCCGTCGCGTCATCGCAACAGACTCTGCACGACACCTGGGACAAGCTGCGGGACAAGGGCAAGCTCGACGCGGCGCAGGCCCAGGCCTGCAAGGACCGGCTGCTTCCGGCCGCCGAACTCGCCGCGCTGGCCGACTGCGACCTGGTCATCGAAGCCGTGATCGAGCGGCTGGAGGTGAAGCAGTCTCTCTTCGCCAGCCTCGAGGAGGTCGTGGGCGCGGACGCCCTCCTCGCGAGCAACACGTCCTCGCTGTCGATCACCGCGATTGGTGCCGGGCTGCGGCATCCGGGGCGATTTGCGGGGTACCACTTCTTCAACCCGGTCCCCCTGATGAAGGTGGTCGAGGTGATCGCCGGGCTGCGCACCGACGCAGGCACCTGCGAGCGCCTGGCGGCCCTGGCCCGCCGCATGGGGCACACCCCCGTGATGGCGCAGGACACGCCGGGTTTCATCGTCAATCACGCGGGGCGCGGCTACGGCACCGAGGCCCTGCGGGTGGTCTCCGAGGGCGTGGCCGATTTCGCGACGGTCGACCGCATCCTGCGCGACCAGGTGGGTTTCCGGCTCGGTCCTTTCGAGCTGATGGACCTCACCGCCCTGGACGTGTCGCATCCGGTGATGGAATCGATCTACCGGCAGTACTACGACGAGCCGCGCTACCGGCCCAACGTGATCACCGCCCAGCGCCTTGCGGGCGGCCTGGTGGGCCGCAAGTCGGGCGAGGGCTTCTACCGCTACGAGGGCGGCCAGGCCCAGGTGCCCGCCGAGCCTCCCGTTCCCACCGTGGCGGCGACGCCGCCGGTGTGGGTGTCCACGCGCGCCGCCCGCCGCCCTGAGCTGTACCAGTTGCTCAAGGACCTCGGCGCCGAGATCGAGACCGGCCAGTCGCCCTCGCCGAACGCCCTGAGCCTGGTGGCGCCGCTCGGCTTCGACGTGACCACCGTGGCGGTCGTCGAGCGCCTGGATCCGGCCCGCACGCTGGGCATCGACCTGCTGGTCCCCGACGCGGCAACGCGGCGCCGCGTGCTCGCGACCAACCCCGCAACGCGCCCCGACATGCGCGACGCCGCGCACGCCCTGTTCGCGCGGGACGGCAAGGCCGTGAGCGTGATCCGCGACAGCGGCGGCTTCGTGACCCAGCGCGTGGTGGCCACCATCGTGAACATCGCCAGCGACATCTGCCAGCAGCGCATCTGCACGCCCGCCGACCTGGAGACCGCAGTGACGCTGGGGCTGGGCTACCCGCTCGGGCCGCTGGCCATGGGCGACCGCTGGGGTCCGGCGAACATCCTGGAGGTACTTTTCAACCTGCAGACGGTCTACGGCGATCCGCGCTACCGCCCCAGCCCCTGGCTGCGGCGCCGCGGCGCCATCGGCCTGTCGCTGCTGCAGCAGGAGGACTGACGCAATGCCCGCCGAACTCAAGAGCAGCAGCCAGGGCGCGACCATGGTGCTGACGATCAGCAACCCCGAGCAGCGCAATGCCCTCGGGCCAGCCATCTATGCGGCGGGCGTGGAGGCCCTGGGCGTGGCCGAGTCGGCCGCGGACATCCGCAGCGTGGTGATCACCGGGGAAGGCGGCAACTTCTGCGCCGGCGGCAACCTGCAGCGCCTGCTGGACAACCGCAGCCGCCC
>DAIMZU010000581.1:0-2574 GCA_036733845.1 Ramlibacter sp. | reverse complement strand
CGCATCATGGGATCGTCACCGACGATGGCGAGCAGCCGTCCACCGACCTTCAACTGGGCCAGCAGCGCCGGCGGGACTTCAGCCACCGACCCGCTGAGGACGATGAGGTCGAAAGGCGCCTCGCCGGGCAGGCCGCGCGATCCGTCGGCCTCGCGCACCTCGACGTTGTCCACGCCGGCGCGGCGGAGGTTGTCGCGGGCCATGGCGGCCATCTGGGGGTTGATGTCGAGGGTGACGACCCGTTGCGCCAATCCGGCGAGCAGGGCCGCCATGTAGCCCGAGCCGGCCCCGACCTCGAGGACCTTCTCGTGCGGCCGGGGGTCGGCCTCCTGCAGCATCCGGGCCTCGACGCGCGGCGCCAGCATGCACAGGCCGGCGGCCAGGGCCTGCTCGGCGGGGTCGGCCAGCGGCAGTTCCGTGTCGACGAACGCATGCGCACGGTGCCGTTCGGGAACGAACTCTTCCCGGCGCACCTTCCAGAGCAGGTCCAGCACCTGCGGGTCGAGCACGTCCCACGGGCGGATCTGCTGCTCGATCATGTTGAAGCGGGTTTTTTCGTGGGCGTCGGTAGGCATCATGGCGCAGGGGGGAGCGTGCGGGTCACGCAATCAGGACAAACCATCCATTCTAGAAGCCGGCAGCGCCCGGCTGTCGGCACCGGCGGCGGCGGGCTTCGGCTGCCCCCGCGCCCAGCGGGCCAGGTCGTCCAGCAGGACGTACACCACGGGCACGACCACCAGCGTCAGCAGGGAGGACGTGATCACTCCCCCGATCACCGCCTGGCCCATCGGTGCGCGCTGCTGCGAGCCTTCGGTCATGGCGAAGGCCAGCGGCACCATGCCGAACACCATCGCCAGCGTGGTCATGAGGATGGGCCGCAGCCGCACCCGCGCGGCGGTCAGCAGCGCCTCGGTCCTGTCCATGCCCGCTTCGCGTGCGCGGATCGCGAAGTCCACCAGCAGGATGGCGTTCTTGGTCACCAGCCCCATGAGCATGACGATGCCGATGACGGAGAACAGCGACAGGGCCGAGCGGAACATCATCAGCGCGAGCACCACGCCGATCAGCGTCAGCGGCAGGGAACTCATGAGGGCGAGCGGCTGAAGGAAGCTGCGGAACTGGCTCGCCAGGATCATGTAGATGAACACCACCCCCAGGAACAGCGCGGACACGGCGTAGTCGAAGGACTCGGCCATGTCCCGCGCGGAGCCGGTGAACTGCCATTCATAGCCGGGCGGCAGTGCGAAGCCCGCGAGGCGTTCGCGGATGCCCGCGGCGACCTCGCCGGCGGAGCGGTCCTGGACGTTCGCGCTGAACGCGACTTCGCGTGCCATGCCGCGGCGGTTGATCTGCTGGGGAGCGGCGCTTTCACGCAGTTCGGCCACCTGCCCCAGCCGGACCACGCGGGGGCTGCCGTCGGGCAGGTTCCCCACGGTGAGCGGCAGCGACGCGAGCGCGGAGGGCAGCTCACGCGATGCCGGGGCCAGCCGCACGTTCACGTCGTAGGTCTGGTCGTCGGGCGCGCGCCAGTTGCCCACCAGCTGACCTGCCAGCAGGGTGCGCAGCGGCGCCGCGATCTGGGCCACCGAGGCCCCGAGGTCGGACGCCGCGTCCCTCTTGACGTCCAGCATCACGACGGGCCGATCAGGCTTCAGGCTGGAATCGAGGTCGACCAGTCCTGGCACGTCGCGCACGCGTTCACGGACCTGGGCCGAAAGGCGGGCGAGCTGGGCGAGGTCGGGCCCCCGCAGCGAGAACTCGACCGGCTTGTTTCCGCCCACCGGGTCGAGCTGTCCGACGTGGGTCACCGTGATGCCGGCCACGCCGCGCAGCCGCTCGCGCAGGTGTCGGGCGAGCACGTCGACACCGCGGCTGCGCTCGCTGAGGTCGCGCAGCCGCACGTACATGGACACCGCGTTCGCGCCCTGAGCGTTCCCGGTGTTGATCGTGGCCAGCACATGCCGCACTTCGGGCAGGTCGCGCACGATCGCGTCGACCTGCCGGGCCTTCGCCTCGGTGAGCTCCAGCCCCGAGCCGACCGGCGTCTGGAACGACAGCGTGAGCTCGGAATAGTCCGCCGAGGGCACGAACTCGGTCCCGAGCAGCGGCACCATGGCCACGCTCCCCGCGAAGATACCCCCCGCCACGGCGAGGGTCGCCAGCCGGTGGGCGAGCGACCAGCGCAGGATGCGCTGGTAGCCGGCGGCGAAGGCTTCCGTCGCGCGTGCGAAGGTGGCCGTCACCCGGCCGAGGGTGCGGTCGTACAGGCTGCGCGGGCCGCTGCGCCCGGCACCCTCGACCGCCGGGTCGTGCCAGACCGAGGACAGCATCGGGTCCAGGGTGAACGAGACGAACATCGACAGCAGCACTGCGCAGGAGACCGCGACGCCGAACTGGAAGAAGAACTTGCCGATGATGCCGCCCATGAAGGCCACCGGCAGGAACACGGCAACGATGGACAGCGTGGTGGCCAGCACGGCGAGGCCGATTTCGCCGGTGCCGTCCAGTGCGGCAGTGCGCGGGTCCTTGCCCATGGCGCCGTGGCGCACGATGTTCTCGCGCACCACGATGGCG
>DAIMZU010000580.1:0-2575 GCA_036733845.1 Ramlibacter sp. | reverse complement strand
CGGCTGCCCCGAGCGCCCGGTGTTCTCGGCCATCAAGCTCGCGCAGCAGGAGCTCGGCCCGGTCCACATCGCCGCCGACATCGGCTGCCACGCCCTGGGCACCTTCGAGCCCTTCAACACCGGCCACTCCATCCTTGGCTACGGCATGAGCCTTGCCAGCCGCGCCGGCGTGTCGCCCATGATGCAGCGCCGCACGCTGTCCCTCATGGGTGACGGCGGCTTCTGGCACAACGGCCTGCTGACCGGCGTCCAGTCAGCCCTCTTCAACGGTGACGACGCGGTGCTGCTGATCTTCAAGAACGGCTACTCGTCCGCTACCGGAACGCAGGAGCTGATCTCCACCCCCGAGGACGAGGCCCGCGCCGCGGCCGGCGACAAGGGCCAGAGCCTGGTGCATACCAACCAGACCATCGAGCGCACGCTCAAGGGCCTGGGGGTGGAGTGGATGCGCACCGTCCACACTTACGAGGTCGACAAGGTCCGCCAGATACTCAAGGAAGCCCTCACCACCGACTTCGCCGGCCTCAAGGTGATCATCGCCGAGGGCGAATGCCAGCTCGAGCGTCAGCGCCGCCTCAAGCCCTGGCTGGCCAGCCTGCTCAAGAAGGGCGAGCGCGTGGTCCGCGTGAAGTACGGTGTCGACGAGGACGTGTGCAACGGCGACCACGCCTGCATCCGCCTCTCGGGCTGCCCCACGCTGACACTCAAAGACAACCCCGACCCGCTCAAGGTCGACCCGGTCGCCACCGTGATCGACGGCTGCGTGGGCTGCGGCCTGTGCGGCGCCAACGCCCACGCGGCCACGCTGTGCCCCAGCTTCTACCGCGCCGAAGTCATCCAGAACCCCCGCTGGCACGAACGCCTGTGGGCCAGCCTGCGCAGCGGCATCGTGCGCGCCCTGCAACCCGCCTGACCGCCATGGAAGCGACCCACCGAATGACCACCGACCGTCCCATCACCCTGCTGGTCTGCGCCCTCGGCGGCGAAGGCGGTGGCGTTCTCACCGAATGGCTGGTCGAGACCGCCCGCCACGCCGGCTACCTCGCGCAGGCCACGTCCGTGCCGGGCGTGGCGCAGCGCACCGGCGCGACCACCTACTACATCGAAGTCTTCCCCCGCCCCATTGCCGAACTGGGCGGGCGCCGCCCGGTGTTCAGCCTGAACCCGGTGCCCGGTGCGCTCGACGCGCTGGTGTCGTCGGAGTTGCTGGAGACCGCGCGCCAGGTCGGCAACGGCCTGGCCAGCGCCGAGCGCACGCACGTGATCACCTCGTCCAGCCGCAGCTTCACCACCGCCGAGCGGATGGTGATGGGTGACGGTCGCCGCGACAGCGGCGAGTTGATGGAGGTGGTGCGGTCCTTCAGCCGCGAGCACCATGTCTTCGACATGTCGGCGGTGGCGCGTGAGTGTGGCACCGTGGTCAGCGCGGTCATGCTGGGCGCGGTGGCGGGCAGCGGTCTGTTCCCTTTCCGGCGCGAGGACTACGCGGCCGTGGTGGGCGCCGGCGGCGGCGCCATGGCCCAGGCCAGCCTGCGCGGCTTTGCGCGCGCCTTCGACATCGTGGCCGGCCAGCAGGCACAGGCGGCACGGGTGAAGGCGCTTCTGCAGGAGGATGTTCCGCCTTCTGGCGCCGCCATGCCATCCGAGGCGGCAGGGCGCTTTCCGCAGGCGGTGCGTGCCATGCTCGGGCTGGGCTATGCGCGCCTGGTCGATTACCAGGACCGCGCCTACGCGGACCTGTACCTGCAGCGCCTGGCTCGCGTACTCGAGGCCGAGCAGGCCGCTGATCCGGAAGGCACGCAGGGCTACGCGATGACGACGGAGATGGCCCGCTGGCTCGCGCTGTGGATGGCCTTCGACGACATCGTCCGCGTGGCCGACCTCAAGAGCCGTGCAAGCCGCTGGCACCGCGTGCGCGGGGAAGTGAAGGCGCGCGACGAAGACCTGCTGCGCATCTGGGACCACTTCAAGCCCGGCGTGCCGGAGTTCGCCGCCCTGCTGCCACCCTCGCTGGCCACCCGCCTGCAGGCGTGGGACCGCCGCCGCGTGGCCACCGGCAAGTCGCCCTGGGCGATGCCGCTGAAGGTCGGCACGCACTCGGTTGGCGGCATGCTGGCCCTTCGGATGCTGGCGTCGGCGCGCTGGCTGCGCCAGCGCGGAAGCCGCTTCGCCCAGGAACAGGCCATGATCGAGCGCTGGCTCGATGGGGTGGTGCGCGGTGCAGGGCGTCATTGGTCGCTCGGTCATGAGATTGCCTTGTGCGGGCGGCTGATCAAGGGCTACGGGTCGACCAACGAGCGGGGCAAGGAGAACCTGCTGCAGCCACGCGAATACCGCCTGCTGGAATATCTCATGAAGAATGCCGGCCAGGTCGTGACCCGGACCATGCTGCTGGAAAATGTCTGGGACTACCATTTCGATCCGCAGACCAATGTCATCGACGTGCATGTCTCACGCCTGCGCTCGAAGATCGAAAAGGATTTCGATCGGCCGCTGCTGCGCACGGTGCGCGGTGCCGGCTACATGATCAAGGACGATGGCTAGGCCATGATGTCGTCCGGCCGGTTGCAGATGC
>DAIMZU010000579.1:0-2579 GCA_036733845.1 Ramlibacter sp. | reverse complement strand
CGAAGGCGAAGTTCTGGCCGTTCAGGCCGCTGGCGGCCAGCGCCAGCAGCAGCGATGACGGGCCCACCAGCGGCAGCACTTCGATGCCCAGGGCGTGCGCGGCACGCACGACGGACGCGCCGGGGTCGGCCACGGCGGGCATGCCGGCCTCGCTGAGCAGGCCGACGTCGTGGCCTTGCAGCGCCGCCGCCAGCAGCGGGCGCGCGTCGAAACCCGGGGCGTGGTCGCCCTTCTTGTGCACCTCGCGGGGAAGCTCGGTGATCTGCATCTGCTGCAGCGGCACGGCCAGGGGCCGCTGCTCGCCGATGCGCTTGAGCACCGCGCGCGCCGACTTGGCGTTCTCGCAGACCCAATGGACGATGGATGCCGCGGCCTCCAGCGTGCCCAGCGGCAGCACGTCGGTGGCGGGCGCCTGCACGTCGCAGCCGAAGTCCAGCGGCGCGGGAACCAGCACCAGCCGGCCCGGCCTGCTCATGCCAGCAGCCTCACGCCCGCGGCCCGCAGCATGCGGCAGGTTCGGATCAGCGGCAGGCCGACCAGCGCCGTCGGGTCGTCGTTGTCGATGGACTCCAGCAGCGCGATGCCCAGGCCTTCGCTGCGTGCGCTGCCCGCGCAGTCGTAGGGCTGTTCGGCGCGCAGATAGGCTTCGATCTCGGCATCGGTCAGCGCACGGAAGCGCACGCCCACGGGTGCGAGGTCCACGGCCTCGTAGCCGGCCTCCAGGCACACGACCGCCACCGCGGTCTGGAACACCACCGCACGGCCGCGCATGGCGCGCAGCTGGGCCACGGCGCGATCATGGTTGCCTGGTTTGCCCAGCGGCGTGCCGTCGAGGTCGGCGACCTGGTCCGAGCCGATCACCGCTGCGCGCGGGTGGCGCTCGGCGACGGCGCGCGCCTTCTGCAGGGCGAGCCGCAGGGCCAGCGCGCGCGGCGCCTCGCCGGGATGCGGCGTCTCGTCGACGTCCGGCGGATCGACCTCGAAGGGCAGCTGCAGGCGCGACAGGAGTTCACGCCGGTAGGCGGAGGTGGAGCCCAGCACGATCGGTCGGCTGGGCGGCAGGGCAGGGGCCTCGGGCATGGCGCGATTCTCTTACACTGGCCGCATGCCCAAGGAGTTCAACGCGCATCAGCTCGACGTCAATGCCTTCGCCGAAGCCGGCGCCACCCTGTCCGGACAGGACCGGGTGGGCGCACACGAGCGGCTGCTCCAGGAGACGGACGGCCGCGGCGCCGACCAGCCGATCGACTGGACGGTTCGCGGCGAGTCGCGCAACCCCACCCACGTGCAGCCGCAGCCGTGGCTGCACCTCACGGCTTCCACGGTGCTTTCGCTGTCCTGCCAGCGCTGCCTGGGGCCGGTCGACACGCCGGTCGAGGTGGACCGCTGGTTCCGTTTCGTCGCCGACGAGGCCACCGCCCAGGCGCAGGACGAGGTGTCGGAGGAGGACGTGCTCGCCCTCGACCGCGAGTTCGACCTGCTGGCCCTCGTCGAGGACGAACTCCTCATGGCGATGCCCCTGGTGCCGCGGCACGACAACTGCCCCGAGCCGGTTCGCCTGAGCGCCGGCGAAGACACCCTTCCGCCGGAAGCCGACCGGGCCAACCCCTTCGCGGCGCTGGGCCGGCTCAAGTCCGGCGGGCACTGACGCTTTGCCGTCCCGGCCGATCCGGGCTATAATCGTCGGCTTTTGTGCGGCATGCGCCGCGCAGACCTGAATTTTTTTCCGGATCACCGCCCGTTTTGCTGCACGGAATGCGCAGCAGCACGAACGCAGCCGCCCACCGTCCACAGGAGTTCGCCATGGCCGTCCAGCAAAACAAGAAGTCCCCCTCCAAGCGGGGCATGCACCGCTCCCACAATGCCCTGACCGTTCCGGGCATCGCCGTCGAGCCCACCACGGGCGAGACGCACCTGCGCCACCACGTCAGCCCCACCGGCTTCTACCGCGGCCGCAAGGTCGTCAAGACCAAGAACGACGCCTGATCGCACGACGCCCGATTCCATTCGGCTTGCGTCCGTGACGATCCGGGGCCCGGTGCCGCTCGCGTGGCTCGGGCCCTTGGTTTTGTGGCGCTACCATTCGCGCACATGAGCATCATCCTGGCTGTCGACTGCATGGGGGGCGACCACGGCCCCCGAACCACCCTGCCGGCGTGCCGGCAGTTCCTCGACCGCCACCCCGAGGCGTCCCTGCTGCTGGTGGGCCAGCCGCAGGTCCTGGACTCCTTCGTCCACGAGCGTGCGCGCATCGTCGCCGCCTCCGAAGTGATCAGCATGGACGACGCCGTCGAAGTCGCGCTGCGTCGCAAGAAGGACTCGTCCATGCGGGTGGCGCTGCAGCAGGTCAAGCAAGGCCATGCGCAGGCGGCGATCTCGGCGGGCAACACGGGCGCGCTCATGGCGCTGGCGCGCTACCTGCTCAAGACCATCGACGGCATCGACCGGCCCGCCATCGCCTACCCCATGCCCAACGCCCGCGGCGGCGCGACCACCGTGCTCGACCTGGGCGCCAACGTCGACTGCACCGAGCACCACCTGCTGCAGTTCGCGGTGCTGGGTTCGGCGCTGGTGTCGGC
>DAIMZU010000578.1:0-2590 GCA_036733845.1 Ramlibacter sp. | reverse complement strand
ATTGAACGACAAACCACTTGTTCAGAATGCCGAACAGGACGCTCTGCCGGAAGGCGGGCGCAAAAATGCCGGCTCAGCGGTCGCGGTGACCGCAGTCGAGCGGGCGCTGGACATTTTCGAAGCCTTCGCGCGCACGGGCAAGCCACTGTCGCTCACCGACCTGGCTGAACTCACCGGCATCCCCAAGAGCAGTTGCCACGCCATCGTCGGCACGCTGACGGCACGCGGCTATCTCTACTCGCTCGCGCGGCCGCGGGCGCTGTATCCGACGCGGCGGCTTTTTGATCTCGCACGCGAGATCCTGACCAGCGACCCATTCATCGACCGCATGATGCCGATGCTCGAACGCCTGCGGGACAGCTCGCGCGAGACCATCATCCTCGGCAAGCGCCAGGGCGACCGCGTGATCTACCTGCAGGTCATCGAGAGTCCCCACTCGATCCGCTACTCCGCCCAGCCCGGTGAGTTCAAGCCGCTGCACTCGAGCTCCATCGGCAAGGCGCTCCTGGGCAGCCTCAAGGAAGCGGAGCTGCGGGCCCAGCTGACCGCGCTGCCGCTGCCGGGTGTGACGGGCTCGACCCTGACCGAGTCCGCCGCCCTTGCCGAAGACATCCTGGAGAGCCGTCGCCGGGGGTTCTTCGTGACGCGTGGCGAGAACGTCCCGGATGTGTGGGCCGTCTCGACGTTCCTGACCGTCAACGCGGAGACGCTGGCGGTCGCGATTGCCGGACCGCGCCACCGCATGGAGGGGAACCTGCTGGAACACGCGCAGCTGCTGGTGGCAACCTGCAGCTTCATCGCCCGGCAGTGGACGCGCGCCTGAGCGCAAGGCTCAGGCTCCGGGTGCCACCCACGCGTGCAGCGCCGCGGCCGCCTCGCGCAGCTGCGCCTCGACCTCGCCGAGGCGCTCTTCGCCGTACAGGCTGTCCGGCCCCATGAGGCACAGCGACGCGAAAGCCTTGCCTGCGGCGTCACGCACGGGCACGGCAAACGCATGCAGGCCAGGGACGACGTCGCCGAGGTTGACTCCGAAGCCGTGGCGCGCCGACCGCTCGCGCATTTTCTGGAGCGCCGCGAGGCGGTCGGGGCCGCGCCGGGCGATCTCCTGGGCGAGGTTGTCCTGCAGCACCGCACGCGCCTCGTCGTCGGAGAGCGTCTGCAGGATGGCGACGCCGCCCACCGACGTGAATAGCGGCCGGCGCGTTCCGGGATAGACCATCAGGCCGGCCAGCGGCAGGCTGCCGGCGCGGATGCTGCAGACGTACTCGTTGCCGCTTCGCAGGACCAGCAGCGCCACGCCCGCCATGCGGCGTGCGAACGCCTGCACAGCCTGCTCGGCGTGGCGATGGAAGCGGGCCTGGGCGGGCAAGGCGAGCCCGAGTTCGTACAGGAGCGGCCCGGGAAGGTAGTGCCGATCGGTGGCGCGCTGCTCGACCAGGCGTTCGTCGACCAGGCAGGCGAGCATGCGGTGGACGGTGGCCTTGTCCTGGCCGGAGGCGGCCGCCAGGTCGGACAGGCGCCAGCCAAAATCCGGACGGGTCGCCACCAGGCGCAGCAGGCGGATGCCCCGCGCGAGGCTTTGAGTGCCGGCTCGTTCGGGCGCAGCGGCATGCGGCAGCGGATGGGACAAGTCCTGGTCGGGCATGGCGCCCCATTGTCGCCCCGACGCGGGCGCGCAAGGGTCCGGTCCTTCCCGCAGCGTCAGCATCTGCGGCCCGTCACCGCGCGAGGGGCTTCTCAGGCCTGCGGCACGCAGTAGTCGGACGCCGGGAGGCGGAAGGTCGTGCGCTTCATCAGGCGGGGCTGGTCCAGGCGCATCTCGTCGCGTCGGTGCATGGTGCAGCCGTTGTCCCACATCAGCAGGTCGCCGTTGTGCACCTTGTGCCGATAGACCAGCGACGGATGCCCGCCCGCTTCGAAGAGGATGGGCATGACGCGTGCCGCTTCCTCCTCCGACAGGCCTTCGATCGCGACCAGGGTGGTCGGGTCCGCATACAGCGCCTTGCGTCCGGTGCGCGGATGCGTGAGCACCAGCGGATGGTGGGCATCGGGAAGGCTCAGCATCGCATTGGCCTTCTCCTTGTCCTTGAGTTCCAGCGCATTGAGCAAGGCGTAGCGCTTGGCATAGCGGTAGGTGCCCGTGCGACCGTCGATCAACTTCTGGATGTCCGCGGGCAGGCGGTCCCAGGCGCCGTACTGGTCGGCCCAGTAGATGTCGCCGCCATCCCGCGGGACCTCGGTGCCGTAGAGCATCGCGCCGGTGGCGGGGCGCACCTGGAAGGTCTGGTCGGAGTGCCAGTCGACGTCGTCGCCGCCCGCGAAGCCGCCGACGAAGTTGCCGTTGGCGTACTTGAGCGTGCTGAAGTAGATGATCTGCTCGTGATAGGGCGACTGGATGTCCTTGCGCCCGGAGGTCTCGCAGCGGCCGAAGCGCTCGGTGAAACGGACCAGCTCGGACTCTTCCAGCGACTGGCGCCGGAAGATCATGACGGGCGACTGCCGCCAGATCGACTTGAGCGACTCGATCGCATCGGGGTCGTCGACCATGTCCATGACCTGTCCGTGGACCTGGACGGCGAAGTTGGAATGC
>DAIMZU010000577.1:0-2595 GCA_036733845.1 Ramlibacter sp. | reverse complement strand
CCCACAGGCTGCCTACGAGCACGAAAAGCGCCAGTCCGCGGCCCAGGGCAGGCGGGTCGGAAGGCCCGAGGGCCCAGGCCGCACCGGCCAGCAGCACGCACAGGGCGAGCCGGGCGATGGCGGGGAAGCGGACGGAGACGGAATCGGCCATGGCCCGACTGTAGCCAAGCCAAGCCCCATCAGTGCAGGCGAATCAGCCGCCCGCCGCCTCTCGCGCAGCCCGCTCCTGGCGACGCCTGCGGCGACGCCACAGCACCCGCAGCACCCACATCCAGGAGACCAGAAGGTAGGAGGCGACGCCGCAGAGCACTGCCAGTATCGCCAGCCCCAGCAGCAGCGGGCGGCCGATGGACAGGATGCGCGCGAGCGCGTGCCCGAGCCAGCTGTCCCGGGGCACGGGTTCGATCTCGGCGGGGTCGGCCTCGGGCATGTCGGCTTCGCTCTCGGCAGTGACGGGCTCGCCGATCACGCCGCTCCCTAGGCGCCACGCGAAGTAGTAGATCGGGCCGAAGGTCGCTGGATTGCTCACCAGCGTACTGGCGACGGCGCTGGGCAGGTTGGCGCGCAGGAGTACGGCCGCCGCGGCGGAGAGCGGGATCTGGGCAATCGGGATCAGCAGCCCGAAGAAGATGCCGATGGCGACGCCCAGCGCCAGCCCGCGCCGGCTGAGATGCCACAGGCGCGGGTGGTGCAGGGCCGGACCGAGCCATCCCAGCCAGCGGTTGGCCCGGATGGACTCGGGGGTCGGAAGAAAACGCCTGAACCTGGACATCAATCCGGCAGGCTACCATCTCCGGCCCGTAGCCAGCCCGCGACTTGCCGGGAGGGACGGCCGTCCGCCACCGGTGCGTGCGTCAGTGCCGGCGCCGACGCGCCAGGATCACCACCAGCGCCACCACCGCAGACGCCACGGCGGCCTTCTTCACGAACCCCGCCCGGTTGTAGCGCCACTCTGCACCCGCGCCCATCTCGGCGAAGACGTTCGGCACATGCCCATGCGCCAGGTCCGAAAGCAGGCCCTCGCCCACGTTGACGCGGTCGGCCATCAGCAGGATGAGCCAGTGCCGAAGGTCGTTCTCGCTGTAGCGAAAGGCCAGGTGGCGAAGCCGGCCCGACATGCCGGACGGCGGGAGGGTGGAGCCGAAGACCGGGGTGATGCCCGGCCGCTCGATGGAATGCAGGACTTCGACGTCGGTCCGCTGCTGAGGCGGCGCATCCCAGTGGACGTTGTGCAGGCGCGGTGGCGTGCGCTCCATCGGCACCGCCGGGCGGTTGCGACGGTCCTTGTCGACGCCCCACCCCGGGATGTGCGACATGTCACCGTGTGCCTGGTGGGCGACGGGGTCCGTGGTTTCGGTAAACACCGGCGAGCCGGTGGTGTTCGATGGCATGCGGGTGGTGTCCATGGCGTGCACTCCGGTCGTCGGTCAGTGGCGTCCCGCCGACGGCGGGATCAGCACGGTCTTGATGCAGTTGTCCAGCTTGCTGGAGAACATGTGGTAGGCGTCGGCCACTTCCTCCAGCGGAAGGCGGTGGGTAATGATGTCGCTGGGCCGGATGATGCCGGACTGGATGTGCTCGATCAGCCGCGGCAGGTGCCTCTTGACGCTCGCCTGGTTCATGCGCAGCGTCAGGCCCTTGTTGACGGCGTTGCCGATGGGCACGGCATTGAAGGTCGGCCCATACACGCCCACGATGGAAACGTTGCCGCCCTTGCGCACCGAGTTGATGCACCAGTGCAGCGCAGTGGCCGAGCCCGCCTGCAGTTTCAGCTTCACGCCGGTCAGGTGCTGGACCGCGTTGCCCGCGGCCTCGGCGCCCACCGCATCGATGCACACGTCCGCCCCGAGTCCATCGGTCATCTTCTTGATGTGCATCGCCATGTCGTGAACATCCTTGAAGTTCACGATCTCGCAGTGCGCGAAGTCGCGCGCGAATTCCAGCCGGTATTCCACGTGGTCGACCACGATCACCCGACCCGCGCCGAACAGCCAGGCGCACCGTGCGGCCAGAAGGCCGACCGGACCCGCCCCGAAGACGACCACGGTATCGCCCTCCGCGATGTCACCCATCTCCGCGGCCTGGTAACCCGTGGGGAACACGTCGGTCAGCAGGACTGCGTCCTCCACATCGATGTCCTTCGGAATCACCGTGGGTCCCACGTCGGCCATGGGCACGCGGACGTACTCGGCCTGCCCGCCGTCATAGCCGCCGGTCGTGTGCGAGTAGCCGTAGATCCCGCCCGCGGCGGTCGCCTCGGGGTTGACGTTGTGGCAGTTGCCATACAGCTCTTTCTGGCAGAAGAAGCAGGAGCCGCAGAAGATGTTGAAGGGCACCAGCACATGGTCGCCCACCTTCAGGTTCTGCACCGCCGACCCGACCTCTTCCACGACACCGGTGAACTCGTGCCCGAAGGTGCTGCCCACCCGCGTGTCAGGCATCAGCCCATGGTAGAGGTGCAGGTCCGAGCCGCAGATGCAGGAGCGGGTCACGCGAACGATCGCGTCGTGGGGGTGCTCGATTTCGGGCTCGGCCTTGTGGACGGGTCGGACGCGGTACGGGCCGCGGTAGCTCATGGCAAGCATGCAGGATCTC
>DAIMZU010000576.1:0-2601 GCA_036733845.1 Ramlibacter sp. | reverse complement strand
CTCCTGGGCGGTTGTCGATATCCGCGATTCGTTGTCGCGGACGCTTGTTGACCGCTGTCAATTCTGGGGGGCCGGTGCGTGCCCGGCAACGCAGGCTGGCCTATTCGCTGTATCGAAGAAATGAATTCGCCATGCTCCGCGCCTTTCGGAGGTCTCCGCCGTCGTCGGCGGTGGCCGGCCACAAAGGGACGCGTCGCCCTCCAGGGGCATGGGCCAGGCGTTCACGCCACGCGGCGCGCGGGCGACGACCGCCAGCATGGTCACCGCTGGGTGCAGGCACGGTTGCACGAAGCGCAGTTCGTGCTCGACATCAACGCGGACCGGTTCGGCGCTCCGGAGATCCTGGTCCTGCCCTTGCCCGCCGCGCTTGCCTGGCAGCGGGCGAGCGCATCCGCATCGCTGAGCACTAGGCCGAAGCGCAACGTGCAGTCCTGCGCGAGAAGGCGCCCGCCGTCGCTCAAAGCCCGGGCGGCGCGGCCGAACGGCACGCGCCAGCGCATCCGACGGTCCCGGGGATCGGCGGTCCGGGAGAGTCCATGTTCAGTGACTGCACGGACGACGCGACGGGCCCTCGGCCGCGGCGCGCGCTCACCAGGCCACCGCGCGAGCCGATCAAGGCGGCGCCGCCGCTCCGGGGCGCAGCTCCAAGCAGGCTCCTTGTGCCGCCCCCAATGCGCGCCACCTTGGCCACCGCCTCGGGCGCGGGACGGTCGGCCCGACCTCGCGCGGGAGACGATGCCCTTGCCCACCTTCTCGGCGCTTTCCCCGGGCAGGCGCCCGTGCACAAAAAAAGGCGCCGGGTTGCCCCGGCACCAAACCTTGGAGATAACAATGCGGGGATCCCGGCGCCCAGCCACCGCGGCCCATCGCGGGGCCGCAGCGGCGTGCCGCCGGTCGCCATCAAAAGTTGTGACGGACCCCCATGTAGATGTTGCGGGAGCTGCCGCTGGACGAGCCGACCAGCATGGCCGGGGCCTGGGCAGTGCCGGTGCCCAGCACGTACTGCGACCCGTTCTTGTTGCTGATCTGTCCCACGCCGAAGTACAGGCGCGTCCTCTTGGACAGGTCGTAGTCGCCGCCAAGCGAGATCCAGTTCGCGTCCCGGTTGCCCGTCAACGCCGTGTAGTCGGACCGGTCGTTGACGCGGGTGAACTGGGCAACGGCCGTGAACTGTCCGAACGGCACGCGCACGCCGAGGTTGGTCAGCCGGAATTCGCTCGTCGAAGCACCGGGCATGCGGGCGATTGCCCCGGTGCAGGTCGCGCAGGAGTTCTTCTCCACCGTCATGCCCAGGAAGAACTTGGCGAAGCGGGCGTCGTAGGAGCCGCCAACCACCATCGCCGAGACCTTGCCCGCAGCATCGTCCGGCCCCTCCTGCCGCTGGAAGCCCGCATTGAGGTCGAAGCCCCCGGCCTGGTAGCGCGCGGATGCGCCGTACCCGCGTCCGATCGTCGTCGAGTTCTCGCCGAAGGAGTACTGGCCGCGGAACTCGATGCCGCCCCAGCGCGGGGACACGTAGTTGACCGCGTTGTCCTGCCGCGCCGACACCCCCATCGGCAGCACCTGGCGCTGCGTGGTCGGGCTGACGTTTCTGGTGAGCGCGAGCAGCCCGCCCGCGCCTTCCCAGACGAAGGCGTCCACACTGCTCTGGACCATGTAGTACGGAGTGGGAATACGGCCCATCTGCAGCGTGCCGAACCGCGCATCGCTCAGGCCGACCGACGCCTCGCGCCCGAACGCGCGACCGCCTTGGCCGAGCGTGCCGTCGTCGAGGTTGATGCCCATCTCGAGGCGGAAGACGGCGGCAAGCCCTCCTCCCAAGTCCTCCACGCCGCGAAAACCCAGGTTGCTCCCCGCACTTCCGCCCGATACCAGCCGATTGACACTCGAGCCCCCCGATCTCGGCGAGTCCATCCCGGCATCCACCCGCCCATACATGGTCACGCTGCTCTGGGCATTGGCTGCGCCGCAAACGCACAGCAGCGCGGCGCATGCAACCGCATGCTTGGCCATTCCGTTCATAGTTGTCTCCTTCGTTGAACTTGGGGCTTGGCCCCGATTCCTCTTCTTCACATTGCGCCTGGCGTCTCATGGGAAAGCTCCACGCGCAGCCCGCCAAAGACCACATCGTTCGATGACTCGCGGGTTCATCGTGGTTCCTCCGGCTCGTTCAGTATAGATAGACGCCTAATCTTTTTGATAGTCGCCTAATCAAATTTTCCGGATTCAGAACGCCCGGCTGTGGCGGGCGTGCGACGCTTTCACGCCTGACCCGTTGGTGGCCGCGAAACACTGGCAGAGACCATCCCGCACGGCATCGGAACCAACCCGGATTGATTGGATGATCAATGCCTCGCGCCGGACTCCGCAGCATCCCGTCGGGTTCGAATCCCGTTGTCGCCGCAAGGAGCAATGGACGAACGAAGACGGTGCAACGTCGATTCACAACCGATGGGGTGCCTGGCCAGCGAGCCAGTCGCGCGCCGGCCTCTGCCCGCCGTTCACGGGCACGCGGGCACGTCCGCCAGCGGCGTTCTTCCAAGTTCCACGCGCTGCTTATCGGGCCATCGCCGGCCCGCTGCACCGGTGCGCGAGACCGTG
>DAIMZU010000575.1:0-2611 GCA_036733845.1 Ramlibacter sp. | reverse complement strand
CGCGGCAGCGGGTGCTGAACTCCCTCTGCCGCCTGCCGGAGAGGGGCGGGGGGAGGGCGGCGCCGGGTCACCGCGCCCAGTCGAGCTCGATGCGCTGCTGCAGGCCGCGCGCCTGCCGCAGGGCCGCGGCGAGGATCCGGCGGTCCAGGTCGCTCAGCCGGTCGAGCGCGAGGCGGTTGCCGCCGGCGCCACCCGGGTCCAGCTGGGCCCGAAGCCTCAGCTCCTGGAGGTGGTCGAACGCCAGCGCCCAGCTCTCGTACTCGCGGGCCGCCAGGCGGAGGTGGCGTCCGCTCGCCAGCAGGCGTTCGCGCGTGGACACGGCTTGCAGGCCGCAGGCCAGCGACAGGATGCGGGCCGCGTCGACAAAGAGCGCGGTGCCCTGCAGCTTCAGGTCGAGGCAGCCGTCCGTTCCGCCGTCGACCCGTCCCAGCCAGTCCAGCGGCGGTCGGTGCAGCAGCGCGTTCAGCGCCATCTGGTGGAGCATGCGGGGGGTGGCGGCGATGCGTTCGGCCACGCGCGCCGAAAGCGGCGCAAGCAGCGCCGCGTCGCCAGCCAGTGCACGGAAGTCGAAGAAGATGGCCGCATTGAGCAGGTCCTGCGGGGAGCCCTGGTCGATCCAGCGCGTGAAGCGTTCGAGCCAGTCCGCCTGCGGCAGGCAGCAGGCGGGCTCGCCGGCCATGATGCCGCCCTGGCACAGCGGGTAGCCGCAGGCGTCCAGCGCCTCGTTGACCCCGCGCGCCCAGGCCCGGATGCGTTCGGCCTTGGCGGCGGGCATCCCGTCGACCAGCACGATCGCGTTGTCCTGGTCCGAAGTCAGGGTCTGCTCCCCGCGGCCTTCCGATCCCAGCGCGACCCAGCAGAGGCTGCGAAGGTCGATGCCCTCGGCTTCTGCGTGCAGGACGATGAGCCGCTGGGTCAGCCGATCGTTCAGGTGGCTCACCAGGGCTGTGAGCTGGCGCGCGCCCACGCCCTGGCGCTGCAGCTGTCCGGCCAGCGCGCGAATGCCGGCCGCGGCGCGCTGGAGGGCGGCGAGATCCGCCGCTTGGCGGATCTGAAGGCCGACCTGCTGGAGGCTGTTGCGCTGCAGCACGAACAGGTCCCGCTCGGACACGATGCCGACGAGCCGACCCCGGCGCGTGATGGGCACGTGGCGGATGCCGTGCTCGCCCATCATGAGGGCGGCGTCCAGGCCGGTGTCCTCGTCGGTGAGGCTGTGCACCGGCCGGCTCATGACCTCGCCGACAGGACGATCCAGCGTGAACGCCCCATCGAGCATCACCCGCGGAAGGTCATGGCGGGTCAGGATGCCGAGCAGCCCGCCGTCGCCATCGGTCACGAGCACCGAGCCGGCCCCGCGGGCCTGCATGGCCGAGAGCGCCTGCCGCAGCGGCGTCATCGGCGCGCAGTGCAGGACGTCGCGCACCGCCAACGCGCCGAGTGGCGTCTCGAGCGCCTGCTGCGCGAGCGCCCGCTGGGAAAGCGCGTCCACGATCTCGATTCCATCACGGTCCGCGTCGCCGGGTGGGGTCGTTTCCACGGTGGGAAGGTTCATTTGGTCAGTGTTAACCCTTGGGGAGGGGGCATGGCGCCCGCGGTGTAAGAAACCGGTAAGCCGCCATTTAGAAAGTGTCGTCGGAGCACACCTACGTAAAGATGCTGACTGCACTGACCATTGTCAAGCTCGTGGCCGAGATCGCGCTCATGGCGCTCCTCGGGCGCTTCGTGCTCGGCTTGCTGGCCGGCGCGCGGCGCGAGCAGAACCTGTTCTGGCAGATCCTGGACATGATGGTGCGCCCCTTCACCTGGGCCGCCCGAAGGATCACGCCCCGGGCGGTGCTGGACCGCCACGTGCCGCTGGTGGCCTTCCTGCTGCTCGCGTTCACCTGGATCGCCGTGACGGTCTGGCGAATCGCCCATTGCGTCGAGATTGGAGTCCACCTGTGCCGATGATCCGAACCCTCCAGGTCACCTGGCTGCGTTGGCAGGGCCGCCTCGCGCTGCTGGTCGGCGCACAGGCGCAGGCGCTGCGTGCGTTCGAGTCCCTTCAAGCCCTCGACCCCCAGGACCCCCATGCGCTCGCCAGCCGGGCGCAACTGGAAGACCGCCTGGGTCGGACGCAGCAGGCGATCGACTTGCAGCGCCAGGTCGTGGAACGGGCGCCCAAACAGGCGGCCGGATGGTTCAACCTCGGCTTCATGCTCGAGAAGGCCAGCCTGCTGGACGAGGCGCTCGCGGCCTTCACGCAGGCGACCCGGCTGTCCCCCAAGCTCGACCGCGCCTGGTATGGCATGGGGCTGGTCCTGATCCGGCTGCATCGCTTCGACGAGGCCGTCGATGCCCTGCGCAAGAACACCGAACTGCAACCCATGAGCCCGTACGGCTGGTACCAGCTGGCGCGGGTTCATGTCGACCGGCAAGAACCCGACGAGGCCCTGCGGATCATCCGCCACCTCCAGGGATTCGAGCCCAAGGTGGCCGCCCAGCTCGAGCGGGAAACCGGACTGCGCGTCGCGCGCTCCGGCTGATCGCAAGAGCAGGGTGGCGGGCCGCACCGGCGGGGCCGGGCGACGAGCCGTGACCCGGTTGCAGCCCGCGCTCGGCGCGGGGGTCG
>DAIMZU010000574.1:0-2613 GCA_036733845.1 Ramlibacter sp. | reverse complement strand
GGCATACTGGCGCTGGCCGCGTTCGACCTTGCGGATGCCCGCGGTCGATTCCTGCTTCAGGTCGGTGCCTTCGTGCCAGATGCCGGCGAGAGCGTGGTTGCCACTCTCGCGTATGGCCCAGACCACGACCGTGACCGACTTTCCCTTGCCCTTGATGTCGAGCGGCGAGTCGTGGAGTCGGGCGCGCGGCACAAAGAGGAAAGGCCGGAACGTCGGGTCGGTTTCCGCGCGAATGCGGATCGCCTGGCCGAAGGGCCCGCGGCCGAGCAGCGGAAAGTCGGCATACGTGGCGGGGCGCCCCTGGCCCCAATAGTCGTGAACGTAATTGGCGGCATCGAGGGCGTATTGGTTGGCTGCGCCGGGTGGCACATGCGCAATGAACCGCTGGTCGCCGCCTGGCTCGCGTTGCACGAAGTCCCAGAAGGCGACGAGTCCGGGAGTACGCGTAACCGTGGCGACCCGCTCCTGCACGTCGGAGCGACGCGCTGCGCCCTCGGCCGCGGCACCGTCGGCAGGGCGGACGAAGGGAGCGGAGGTGAGCAGGGCGACCAGGAGAAAGCGGGAGAGGGGCATGGGGATGACGTCATTCCAGGGATTACGATCCGAAATTCGACCTCAAAAGTGGCTGGGCGACAGAGGAAAACGCGCGCCTGTTTCCATTCTTGACGGCATCACGGCAGGCGGCACCGTTGCCCTTCCGCATTTCACTGCCCGATGGTGTAATGGTAGCACAGGCGACTTTGACTCGCCTAGTCATGGTTCGAACCCATGTCGGGCAGCCATTCGACGCGGCCCTGCGGGCCTTGCTCATGGCGGGCCATTTCGGATCTACACCAAAGTTTGGGGACAGCCTTGGTTTTTGTTAGCCGCACTGCGCGATGACGCGGAGGCGGTAGTTGTCAAAGTTTCTGAAGCCGTAGGCTCTGCGTTGGATGAGCTTCATCTTGCGGTGGAAGCCCTCGGTGATGCCGTTGTTTTTTGTGAAGCGCCACATGCGCGCGATCTCTTCGCCCCAGTCGCGGAGGGTGTGAGCGAGGGTTTTCGCCAGTTCGAAGCCGCTGGTGCGCAGAGTCTCGATGAACTGGAGCAACTCGGCGACGAGTGATTTGCACTGCGCCTTGGTCTGGGAGCGCACGCAGAGCAGCGTGCACAGCCGTTCCTTCATCTGGTAAATGGGCTCGAGGGCGGGGTGCTGACGGAACAACGCCGCGAGTTGTGGGCGTTGCTCGGCTTCGAGCCGTGCGCCGCGAGTGCGGAGCAGGTTCAGCCAGCCGCGATTCCAGGCGAGCTGCGGAAGGATTTGGCGCGCGATGCCCAGCAGGTGCCGCATGACCACGCGGATGACATGGAAGCGGTCAGCGACAATCAGGGCATGGGGAAACCAACGGCGCACGAGCGCGCGGTAGCCGTTCGACAGGTCGATGCAGACAACCCGGACCTTGTCGCGTCCCCGCAGGCCACCGAGGAAGCCCTGCAACTCAGCCTCGCTCTTGCCGGGCGACAGGTCGAAGACGCGATGGTTTTTGAGGTCGCAGAAGGTGGTCGCGAAGCGCTGTCGGCGATGCAGCGAGTGCTCGTCGATGCCGAGGACCGCGGGGCACTCCACGCTCAGCCGTTCCTTTGCCTTGCGCTCGGTGAACTGGGCGTAGATGCGGCCGACCGTCGCCTGGCCGATGTCACGACGCCGCGCGAGTGTGGCCGCGCAGATTCCGTCATGGTGCAGTTGATAGACGTGTTCGCGCAGCGGTTCAGAGCTATGCCGGCCGGGCCGGATGCCAGGCAACGGCTGCACAAAGCTGCGTTCGCAGGCGACGCAGCGATACCTTCGGCCGTGCACCAACAGCTTCGTTGGTCGCCCACAAAGATCGAGGTGCCGCACCCGACGTTCATACCTGCCTTTGCTGTGGAGCCTGCTGGCTCCACAGCAAAGGCAGGTGTCTGGCTGCTGCTCCGGTTCCACTTCGATCACTACCTCAGGCTTGCTCTGCATCCTCAGGTAGCGATACCCCTTCATCGCTAGTTCTAACATCACAGGGGACATGTCTGCTGATTATCAGCGGCATGTCCCCAATCTTTGATGAAGAGCCAACCTATTACGGTTAATGGGTTTTTAGTTTCGGTTAAATTCCTTCACTGACAACACGTCCGCCGTTGTGCGCTACGGTTCACGGTAGGTGGGAATGGCGTTCGTTCCGGCTATTTTTCGTGATATTGAAAGGGCACCTTCAAACCTCCCAACTTACCGTTTTCTGCCGCTTCGCGGGCTGTCCCGTGGTATTAACGTGGACTAGGGGCGAACTTTGCCGGCACGAGTTCAATGCTTCAACGCCTCTGCGGTAGGGGACATTAAGAACCTCGACGAGTCATTGACGCGCTTCATGCCCGGCGGGCTCTACTCATGCCCCGGGGCACAAGGCTCAGGTAGTGGAATTTTGGGCAGTGTGGGGACAACGTAGCGTGAACGGATTTGTCATTGAATGACCCGTTAGGCACCTTGGCCGTTTAAAAGCGATGCGGACCGTTCAGCAGGGGATTGCCAGTTATGTCCGGACCGCACAGTGCTTTGCCTTGCATGATCATCACCGTTAACGAACTTCGCGATCGTGTCGGGAA
>DAIMZU010000573.1:0-2616 GCA_036733845.1 Ramlibacter sp. | reverse complement strand
ATGCCGGACTGGCACACGGGCGAGTGGTTGCACAATGGCCTGTTCGACCTGGTGGAGCAGTCCGGCAAGCTGGTTCGCGTCCCGCACGCGCCCTACATCGATGAACTGCGCCACTGGCAGAAGACGCTCAATCGCGTGACCTCCGTCGACGCGCACCCGTACAGCGATCCTGTGGACCTCGATGACGTCGTCGCGGCCGCAAGGCGGCTGCGGCCCACGCCGGACAGCGACTGGCACTGACCCAGGTTCATTCGGGCGCACACAACTGCGTGGCTTGGTTACGCCTCATTAACCTGTGCGGGAAAGCCGCCATGCAGAATTCCCCGGGTCATCTGCACAAGGAACTGCATGCTTGCCCCCGGGGAAAAGACGGCCGACAAGAACTTCCATCCTGAAGATTCGCTTTCGCAAGCGGCAGACACCGCCACCGGCAAGGTCCTGCTGACGGACGCCCTGCCGGACGAGAAGACCGCCTGGAGCAAAGCCCGCGGCGACGTCGCCCGACTGGCGGCGCAGCAGGGCTTTCGGGCCGTACGGCTGCCGCAGACCTGGAGTCCGCGCGCCTGGCTGTCCTTTGCGGCCACGCTGCGCGCGCAGGCAGGGCGCGGCGGCCAGGTGCTCGTCGAATATCCCCTGCCCCAGCGCAAGCGCCTGTACCCGCTGCAGGTTCTGTGCCGCCTGTTCGGCATCCGGCTCCACGGCCTGGTCCACGACCTGGATTCGCTGCGTTCGCAGGGATCGGACGAAGCCAGGGAGATCGCCGTCCTCCGATTGTTCGACTCCCTGATCTCGCACAACGCGAAGATGACATCGTGGCTTCGCGAGCGGGGCATCTCCAAGCCGGTGGTGGACCTGCACCTGTTCGACTACCTGGGCGTCGCCGGCAAACCCTGGCACGCCGATACGTGGGGCGATTGCGTTCGCGTCGTCTGCGCCGGAAACCTGGAGTACGCCAAGGCGCAGTACGTCTATGATCCGCGGCTTGGTCAGGACCAGAACGTCGAGTACGCCTTGTACGGCGTGTACTTCGAGGCCGACCGCAAGCTGGCAGCCAATGTGAGCTATCGCGGCGTGTTCGAGCCTGACACGCCCACGCTGCAGTCAACCAGCCACTTCGGCCTGGTCTGGGACGGCGCCTGCGTCGACTCTTGCACCGGCACTTTCGGCGACTACCTGCGCGTGAACAATCCGCACAAGCTCTCGCTGTATGTGTCGATGGGTCTGCCCGTCATCGTGTGGAGCGAGTCCGCCGTGGCGGATTTCGTGCAGGATCAGGGGATCGGCGTCGCGGTGTCCAGCCTGCGCGAGATCGGCACGCTGCCCGGTCGCCTTTCCGAGGACGACTACCTCGCCATGGCCGCCCGCGCGACGGCCCTCGGCGAGCGCCTGCGCCGCGGAGACTTTCTCAAGGAAGCGCTGCGGCGGCTGCCGCATTCATAGAACGCCCGATTCAGTTCACGTGGCTCGTGCTGCGCAGGCTGTCGCGGATCTCGCGGAGCAGCAGGACATCTTCCGGCGGGGGCGCCGCCGCGGGCGGGCTGGCGTCGCGCGCCTGCGCCTCCTGTTGCCGGCGGCGCAGCCGGTTGACGGCGCGCACCATCATGAAGATGACGAAGGCGAGAATCAGGAAATTGACCGCCACGGTGACGAAGCTCCCCCACGCCAGCACCGGCACACCGGCCCTGGACAGGTCCGCCAGCGTGCGCGGCACGCCGGGCGGGATCGTGCCCAGCACGATGAAGAGACTGGAAAAATCCAGTCCGCCGGTGAACACGCCGATGACCGGCATGATCACGTCCTTGACGAGCGAGTCGACAATCTTGGCGAACGCAGCGCCAATGATGACCCCCACGGCAAGGTCGATCACGTTGCCCTTGGCGGCAAACTCTGCAAACTCCTTTGCGATGCCCATCGGTCCTCCTGGTGAAAAGGTGGCACCGAGTATCGGCCCTGGAAGCGGAAGGGACAAGCCGCCCTCCGGCCGGGAAGCTTTCCAGGGCCGCCCCTGTCGTCTTGCGTTGTATTCCGGACCGTCTACGCCAACGATGTCCAGCGATCACCCGATCGCACGCTCGATGGCACCGAGGGTGCGCCGCACCAGCTCGAGCAGGTCCTGCACCTGCCCGTGTGCTTCCGGCGCGCCCTCGCGCAGCCGGTCCTCGAGCTGGCGGGCGGCCTGCGCCAGCGCCTGGTCCTGCATCATTCCGGCGGATCCGGCGATCTTGTGGGCGATTGAGGCGGCGGCCTGGAGGGCGCCCACGCTCTCGAGCACCGGCTCGAGGCGACCTGCCTGGTCGCGCAGTCCATCGCGGTACAGGCGCAGCATCTGCAGGCGGACGTCGGGCGGAAGCGCGTCCAGAAAAGCGGGGGCCACCCAGTCAGGAGTGTTCAATGAAAAGCTCCGATCGATGGTTCGGCGCTGAGCCGCCGGGGTGACAGTCATTCCCGCAGTTCGTTCATGGCTCAAGGATACCGGCTTCGGTGCCGGCAGAACAGTCCTCCGCCGCCGGTCTCTCTAAGTGAATTGCCTAGCATGGATAGGCAAGCCACCGATGCGGCCCGCGCCCGATCTGCCGACGAAGAGGCCATGGACAGCCTGCGCGACCGATTGCAGAC
>DAIMZU010000572.1:0-2624 GCA_036733845.1 Ramlibacter sp. | reverse complement strand
TGTTGAAGACGTAGTGCAGCGCGATGGTCAGTTCCACCGTGCCCAGGTTGGAGCTGAGGTGCCCGCCCGTGCGCGAGACGCTCTCGAGCACGAAGTTGCGCAGTTCGCCGGCGAGCTGCGGCAACTGGGCGCGGGGGAGGCGCCGCAGCGCCTGCGGCGAATCGATGGTGTCGAGCAATGTGACCATGTCAGTTCTGGCGGTTCACCACCTGCATCGCCAGCCCCTGGAGCGCGCGGGTGTCGTGCAGGCCGCTTTCGGCCAGCGCGGTCAGCGCCTCGTCGAGCAGCTCGCCGGCATGGGCGCGCGAGCGCTCCAGTCCGAGCAGCGACACATAGGTGGGTTTGTCGTTCGCCGCGTCCTTGCCGGCGGTCTTGCCCAGCGTGGCGGAGTCCGCGGTGACGTCGAGGATGTCGTCCATGACCTGGAAGGCCAGGCCGAGGGCAGACCCGTAGCGGGCAAGCTGCTCCTGCGCCGCCGGCGCGGCCTCGCCGCAGGCCGCGCCCATGGCCACGCAGGCCTGCAGCAGGGCACCCGTCTTGAGCCTGTGCATCTGGCGAAGCTGCTGCTCGTCGAGGGACTGGCCGACGCTCGCGAGGTCGATGGCCTGGCCGCCAGCCATGCCTGCGTACCCCGCGGCCCGCGCAAGCAGCCGGCACAGACGGGCCTGCACCTGCGGCGCAATGCCAGCCTCGTCGGGGGCCGCGAGCAGCTCGAAGGCCAGCGCCTGCAGCGCATCGCCCGCGAGCAAGGCATGGGCCTCGCCGAAGGCGACGTGGACCGTCGGCTTGCCGCGGCGCAGGACGTCGTTGTCCATGCACGGCAGGTCGTCGTGGACCAGCGAATAGGCATGGATCAACTCGACCGCGCAGGCGGCACGCAGCGCCGCCTCGGGCGACCCCTGCACCGACTCGGCGGCGCCAAGCACCAGCAGCGGACGAAGCCGCTTGCCGCCATCGAGCACGGCGTAGCGCATGGCCGCGCCGAGGCCGGCCGGAGCATCGGCGGGAATCCAGCGGGCCAGGGCCTGCTCGACCCGCGCGCGGGCCGCGGAGGACCAGTTCGCCAGGGACCACGCGGGTGAAACAGCGGACATGGTCATTCCTGGTTCCATGGCTTGAGCGTGCCCTCGTCGAGCACCTTGATCTGGTTCTCGACAGCCTCGAGGCGGCCGCGGCAGAACGCGAGCAGCTCCGCACCCCGCTCATAGCCGGCGAGCAGCTGCTCCAGCGGCAGCTGGCCGCTCTCGATGCGGCCGATCAGCTGCTCGAGTTCCTCGAGGGCAGCTTCATAGGTGTCGGGAGTCGGGGCGGGCTGTGGCATTCGGGAACTGCGTGGGGCGGCGAAAGCGGCCATTGTAGGCAGTGGCGGTCGCGGCAGTGTCCTACGGAACGAAGGGCCTGTGACGGGTCCAAGTGCCTATGGTCGGGGCAGGGATACAATCCCCGGTCCCATTTCCGCGCCCGCGTCTACGGATCAAGCGCTTACCTGCCCCTTCATAGGGGGAGTCTCTAGGTCAGGTCCTATGTCTGATTTAAGTCTTCAATTGCAGCAGGCCACAAGCCAACTTCCCGTTTCCAGCTATTTCGACGAGGCGCTGTTCGCACGCGAAATGGAAACGCTCTTCCGCCGTGGCCCACGCTACGTGGGCCATCAGCTCGCCGTTCCGGAAGCGGGTGACTACTACGCCCTGCCCCAGGAAGGCGAAGGCCGTGCGCTGCTGCGCACGCCTCGGGGGGTCGAGCTGGTCAGCAATGTATGCCGCCACCGCCAGGCCGTGATCCTGCGGGGCCGGGGCAACCTGCGCTCGCAGCCCGGAACCGGAGGCAACATCGTGTGCCCACTTCACCGCTGGACCTACAGCGCAGGCCAGGGCGCGCCGGCCGGCACGCTCATCGGCGCGCCGCACTTCGCCCACGACCCCTGCCTCGACCTGGACAACTACCGCCTGCGCGAGTGGAACGGGCTGCTGTTCCAGGATAACGGCCGCGACATCGCCGCCGACCTTGCGGGCATGGGCCCGCGCGCCGAACTCGACTTCTCCGGCATGGTCCTGGACCGGGTGGAGTCGCACGTGTGCGACTACAACTGGAAGACTTTCATCGAGGTCTACCTCGAGGACTACCACGTCGGCCCCTTCCATCCGGGACTGGGCCAGTTCGTGACCTGCGAGGACCTGCGCTGGGAATTCAAGGAGCACTTCTCGGTGCAGACGGTGGGTGTGGCCAATCGCCTGGGCAAGCCGGGCAGCCCCACCTATGAGCGCTGGCACAAGGCGCTGCTCGACTACCGCAACGGCGAGCCGCCGCGGTACGGCGCCATCTGGCTCACCTATTACCCTCACATCATGGTCGAGTGGTATCCGCACGTGCTGACGGTCTCCACGCTGCACCCCATCAGCCCGCAGAAGACACTGAACCTGGTGGAGTTCTACTACCCCGAGGAGATCGCCGCCTTCGAGCGCGAGTTCGTCGAGGCGCAGCAGGCCGCCTACATGGAGACCTGCGTCGAGGACGACGAGATCGCCCTGCGCATGGACGCGGGCCGCAAGGCACTGATGCAGCGTGGCGCCAACGAGGTCGGCCCCTACCAGAGCCCCATGGAAGACGGCATGCAGCACTTCCAC
>DAIMZU010000571.1:0-2636 GCA_036733845.1 Ramlibacter sp. | reverse complement strand
GCCCGCGGCCTGCAGGCTCGGCAGGTTGAGCTGGTCCAGCGTGAAGGCCGTGAAGAGCTTGGTCTTGCCGGCCAGGCCCGACTGGTCGAACTGCCGCGCGAAGGCAGCGCCCGCGGCACCCGGGTAGAAGGCGAACAAAGCATCGGCGCCGGACGCCCTCACCTTGCTCAGCTCCGCGGAAAAGTCGAGCTGCGGATCGTCGCCCCACCGGGTCATGTCCGCACCGACCACCTCGCCCGTGTACACGCGCCGCACGGCCTGGAGGAAGTCCTTGCCCGCGGTGTAGTTCGGGGCCATGAAGTACAGCTTCTTGGCGCCGCGCAGGTTCATGAGCTTGCCCACCGCCATCGGCAGCACGTCGTTCTGCGCGTGCATCGCGATGAAGTTCTCGTAGCACAGCTTGCCCGCGATGTCCGACGGGCCGGCATTGACGCTGACCACGACCTTGCCGGCATCGACGATCGGCTTGCGCGAGGCCAGCAGCACGTTGCTCCAGATGTAACCGCCCAGCACGTCGACGCCGTCCTGCTGGATCAGCTTCTGCGTCTTCTGGCGCCCCAGCTCGGGCTTGAGCCCGTCGTCCTCGTAGACGATCTCGACCTTGCGCCCACCCATGCTGCCGCCGATGTGCTCGACCCCCAGGTTGACCGCATCGACCACGTCCCGGCCGATGACCGCGCCGCCGCCGGTCAGCGTCGTCACGACCCCGATCTTGATCGGCGGCGTCTGCGCGCCGGCCGGAGCGGCCATGGCGGCAGCCAGCGCCAGAAAAATGCCCAGTATCTTCATTTCATCGTCTCCTTTGATGGAACAAGCAAAGCGGATGGGGATGGGGATGGGCCGGCGCCACGGCGCGGGTCACACGGCCATGAGCCCCGAGATCCTTTCCAGGTCGGACTCGACGTCCTTGGCGGTCCCCGTCCATTTGATGCGGCCGCGCTCCATGACGTAGAAGCGGTCCGCCAGATGCACGAGCTTCTTGAGGTGCTTGTCGACGATGAGGATCGCCAGGCCCGTGCGGCGCAGATCGGCCAGGCACCGCCAGATCTGCTCCCGGATCAAGGGCGCCAGCCCTTCGGTGGCTTCGTCCAGGATGAGCAGGCGGGGATTCGTCATCAGCGCGCGTCCGATGGCCAGCATCTGCTGCTCACCGCCCGACAGCAAGTTTCCGGCGGCAAGGCGGCGCTCGTGCAGCTTCGGGAAGATCTCGTAGACGCGATCCACAGTCCATGGCGCGGCCCCCGCGGTCCGGCTGGCCGCCGTCGCCATGAGGTTCTCGTGCAGGGACAGGTTGGGAAAGATGTGCCGTCCCTCGGGCACGAGGCCCACGCCCAGCCGCGCGATCTGGTCGGCCGCCAGGCCGGTGATGTCGACGCCCTGGAACGTGACGTTCCCGCCCTTCTTCGGAAGCAGCCCCAGGATGCTGTGCACCGTGGTCGTCTTTCCCATGCCGTTGCGGCCCATGAGGCACACCACCTCGCCCTCTCCGATGGACAGGTCCACGTCGAAGAGCACGCGGTTGGCGCCGTAGCCGCCCGAGAGACGTTGAACGCTGAGCGTCATAGATCATCCCCCAGGTAGGCGTTGCGAACATCCGGGTTGGCGCGGATCTCCGCGGGCGTGCCGGTGGCCAGCACCGTGCCGCCCACCAGGACCGTGACCCGGTCAGCCAGCCCGAAGACCGCATCCATGTCGTGCTCCACCAGGATGATGGTGGTCTTGCCTTTCAGGCGGGCCAAGTGCTGGGTCATCTCCAGTCCTTCCTCGTGCCCCAGCCCGGCCATGGGCTCGTCGAGCAGCACGATCGCGGGGTCGCCGGCCATGGCCAGCGCGAACTCGAGCAGGCGCTGCTCGCCATGACTCAGGCTCTCGACCAGCGCCCCTGCCCTGCCGTGCATGCCCACGCTGCGCAGCAGTTCATGCGCGCGCGCTTGCAGCGGGGCGTCGCGCTGGATCGAGCGCCAGAAGCTGAAGGCGTGCCCGTCCTGGGCCAGGATCGCCAGCACGGCGTTCTGCAGCACGGACATGCTCCGGGCCAGCGCCGTGATCTGGAAGGACCGCGAGATGCCCCTGCGGGCCCGCTGCGCCGGAGACAGGCCCGTGATGTCCTGATCGTGAAGAAGGATGCGCCCGCGGTCCGGCCGCAGGGCCCCGAACAGCTGGCTGATCAGCGTCGTCTTGCCCGCCCCGTTGGGGCCGATCAGGGCATGGATCTCGCCCTTGCGGATGTCCAGCGACACGTCCCGGGTGGCGACGACGCCACCGAAGGCCTTGAACAGCCCGTCCATGGCCAGCACCGGTGCGACGGCGGCGCTCATGCCGAACCTCCCTTGGTTCCCAGCAGCAGGCTGGCCAGCCCCCGGCGCCCGCCGCTCACCGCGACGATCAGGAAGGCTCCGAACCAGAACTCCCAGTAGGCAGTCTTGCTGCCCAGCAGCTGCTCGATGAGCACGAACGCGGCCGCCCCCAGGACCGGGCCGCAGGCCGTCCCGCTGCCGCCGAGCACGACCATGAACATGAGCGCCGCGGACAGCTTCCAGCTCGTGAGGTCGGGCGTCACGAAGCTGGTGAGGTTGGCGTTCAGGGGTCTCCTCGTTTTCAGTGCAATAAGTGACGGTACGCAAAGCTAGCACTGG
>DAIMZU010000570.1:0-2638 GCA_036733845.1 Ramlibacter sp. | reverse complement strand
GCCTGCAGCAGCACGCCGTCCGCTGGAACGCGGTCGCCTTCGGCCAGCAGCAACACGTCGTCACGAACGACTTCGCGGCCGGGGACGCGAACCGCCTGCCCGCCTCGCAGGACCAGCGCGCGCGGGCTGGACAGGTCGCGCAGGGCATCCAGGGTCTTGTCGGTGCGTCGCTCCTGCAGTGCCGTGATGGCCATGATGATGAAGACGAAGCCGAGCAGGATCAGGGCCTCGCGCGTGTCGCCCATGGCCAGGTAGATCGCGCCGGCGCCCAGCAGCAGACCGAACATCGGTTCGCGCAACACCTCCCAGGCGATGTCGCGCAGCGTGCGTCGTTGGCTCAGCCCCAGCTCGTTGGGGCCTTCGTCGCGAAGGCGAGCAGCCGCCACGCCAGGCGGCAGGCCGACAACGGCCTCCGGTGCATCAGCAGACATGCCGCTCGCTCAATCTGCGCAGCAAGCGCGGCTCAGTAGGCATGAGGGTGCCAGTCTACGCCTTCAGCAGATCGCGGTCCGTTCGCTGGGCTACCCGTGAATCGTGATGGCGGTCCGGCCCCTGCTGTGTCGTGCCCACCGCCAGTGCCATCAGCAGGTTCTGTCCTTGGCGCCAGTTGACGCTGAACACCGTACCCGTCTTCAGGCCCTGTGCCGCGGATCGCAGCCACGCCGGTGCACTCCGAAGCTTGCATGGCAGCAGTCCCAGGCGCGCATGGCGGGGACGTCAGACCGAAACGCGTCGGTGATGTCCAGGAGCGCGCGTCTGGACGAATCGGTACCCGGCAGCGGACTGAGACTCGCGATCGTGAGCGATTTCCCGGACTACTCCCACTCGATCGTCGCAGGCGGCTTGCTGCTCACGTCGTAGGTGACCCGGTTGATGCCGCGCACCTCGTTGATGATCCGGCCCGAGACCTTCTTGAGGAGCGCGTAGGGCAGCTCGGCCCAGTCGGCGGTCATGAAATCGCTGGTCTGCACCGCCCGCAGGGCCACCACATAGTCGTAGGTGCGGCCATCGCCCATCACACCCACGCTCTTGACCGGCAGGAACACGGTGAAGGCCTGGCTGGTGAGGTCGTACCAGCTCTTGCCGGTGTGCGGGTCGATGTGCGCGCGCAGTTCCTCGATGAAGATGTGGTCGGCCTCGCGCAGCAGGTCGGCGTATTCCTGCTTGACCTCGCCCAGGATGCGAACGCCCAGGCCCGGCCCCGGGAAGGGATGGCGGTAGACCATGTCGTGCGGCAGGCCCAGGGCCACGCCGAGCTCGCGGACCTCGTCCTTGAACAGGTCGCGCAGCGGCTCGAGCAGCTTGAGCCCCAGTTGCTCCGGCAGGCCGCCAACGTTGTGGTGGCTCTTGATGGTGACGGCCTTCTTGCTCTTGGCGCCGCCGGATTCGATCACGTCCGGGTAGATGGTGCCCTGCGCCAGGAAGGTCGCGCCCTTGTGCCCGCCGTCCCCCGCCTTGAGCTTCGCCGCCTCGGCCTTGAAGACTTCCACGAACTCGCGGCCGGTGATCTTGCGCTTGGCTTCGGGGTCGCTGACGCCCGCAAGGTGGCCGAGGAACTGCTGCGCCGCATCCACCCGGATCACCCGCGCGTGCAGCTTACCCACGAACATGTCCATGACCATGCGGCCCTCGTCCTTGCGCAGCAGGCCGTGGTCGACGAACACGCAGGTGAGCTGGTCGCCGATCGCCCGGTGGATCAGCGCGGCGGCCACGGACGAATCGACACCGCCGGACAGGCCGAGGATGACTTCCTCGTCGCCGACCTGGGCACGGATCGCCTCGACGGCTTCGGCGATGTGGTCCTTCATGACCCAGTCGGGCGCCGCCTTGCAGATGCCCAGCACGAAGCGCTCGAGCATGGCCTTGCCCTGCACCGTGTGCGTCACTTCGGGGTGGAACTGCAGGGCGTAGAAGCGGCGGGTCTCGTCGGCCATGCCGGCAATGGGGCAGCTGTCGGTGGACGCCATGAGCTTGAAGCCCGGCGGCATCTCCACCACCTTGTCACCGTGGGACATCCACACGTTGAGCATGCCGTGGCCGTCGTCGGTGGTGTAGTCGGCGATGTCGCGCAGCAGCTCCGTGTGGCCGCGGGCGCGCACGGCGGCAAAGCCGAATTCGCGCTTGTGTCCGCTCTCGACCTTGCCACCGAGCTGGTGGGCCATGGTCTGCATGCCGTAGCAGATGCCCAGCACGGGGACACCTAGCTCGAACACGGCCTGGGGCGCCTTGTCGGTGGTCTCCTCGTAGACGCTGGCATGGCTGCCCGAGAGGATGACGCCCTTGAGGCGGCCGTCCGCCGCATAGGCCCGCACCCAGTCGTCCGAAACATCACAGGGGTGCACTTCGGAGAACACGTGGGCCTCGCGCACGCGCCGGGCGATCAGCTGCGTGACCTGGCTGCCGAAATCGAGGATGAGGATCTTGTCGTGTTGCATGTCAGAGGTCGTAGCAGGTGATGCCGCAAGCCTTGGCGGCGTTGACGGGCGCGCGGTCTGCGGATGCGAGCTGTCCGTTGAGCCGAAGTGCGAGTTCCAGGTGACGGGCGTCGTGGAAACTCAGGCTGTGGACCTGGGCCAGGCGCAGGACCTGCGCACGCCGGTGCGCGTTGGGTGGCGGATCGAACTCGATGTACAAAATC
>DAIMZU010000569.1:0-2646 GCA_036733845.1 Ramlibacter sp. | reverse complement strand
CCGCTTTTCCTCCCTGAGCGGGCGCCTTGATGTGTGACAGCAAAAAGGCTTCCCAACCCCGGCTCGAAGGCCGGGGTTTTTTTTAGACTCACCCGATGCTCTGGGTCAAAGCCTTTCACATCATCTTCATCGCCAGCTGGTTCGCAGGCCTGTTCTACCTGCCGCGGATCTACGTCAATCTCGCGATGGTCGAGCCCGGTTCGGTGGCCGAACGCGAGCGCCTGCTGGTCATGGCGCGCAAGCTGCTGCGGTTCACGACCCTGCTGGCCCTTCCGGCGATCGGCCTCGGGCTGTGGCTGTGGATCGGCTGGGGCATCGGCTGGGGTCCTGGCAATGGCTGGATGCATGCCAAGCTCGCGCTCGTGCTCCTGGTGTTGGGTTACCACCACGGTTGCGGGGTGCTGTTGCGCCGGTTCGAAGCCATGCAGAACCGCCGCAGCCACCGCTGGTACCGCTGGTTCAACGAAGTGCCGGTGCTGCTGCTGACGGCCATCGTCCTGCTGGTGGTCCTCAAGCCTTTCTGAAGGCACCATGCCCGAGCACAAGACGTCGGCCTGGCCCCTGGCCCAGGCCTATGTCGTCCTGATCGCCTACGCCAGCCTCTACCCCTTCGAAGGCTGGCGCGACCAGGGGATCGCGCCGTGGGCCTTCCTCCAGAGCCCCTGGCCCCGGTGGTGGACCGGGTTCGACCTGGCTTCCAACATGGCCGGCTATGCGCCGCTCGGCTTCCTGCTGGCGCTGGCGCTGCAGCGCAGCGGCGCCCGGGCAGCGGCGGCACCGAATCGTTCGCTGGCCCTGGCGGTGGCCGCGGGGGCCTTGCTGTCGTTCTCCATGGAAGCGCTCCAGACCTACCTGCCGCGCCGCGTGCCCTCCAACCTCGATTTCGGCCTCAATGTGCTGGGGACGATGGCCGGGGCGCTGCTCGCGCTCGGGCTCGAGCGTACCGGTGGCATCGCCCACTGGAGCCGGTTTCGACAGCGCTGGTTCGACCCGCACGCCCGGGGCGCGCTGGTGCTGCTGGCGCTCTGGCCCTTCGCGCTGCTGTTCCCGGCGGCGGTTCCCCTGGGGCTTGGCCAGGTGCTCGAGCGCCTGGAGGCGGGCGTGGCCGGATGGCTGCGGGACACGCCCTTCCTCGAATGGCTGCCGGTGCGCGAGATCGAACTCCAGCCGCTGGTGCCGGGCGTGGAACTGCTGTGCGTTGCACTGGGGCTGCTGGTTCCCGTGCTGCTCGTGAACTCCATCGTCGTCTCGACGGCCCGCCGCGCCGCGCTGGTCGTGGCCATCCTCCTTGTCGGGATCGCCGCCACCGCACTGTCCGCCGCGCTCAGCTGGGGGCCGGCGCATGCCTGGGCATGGATGAGCCCAGCGGTCCGGATGGGCCTGCTTGCCGGCTTCGTGCTGGCGCTTGCACTGCTGCCGATGTCGCGCCGCATGTGCGCCGTCCTGCTGCTGGTGGTGCTCTGCGTGCACCTGAGCCTCCTGAACCAGGCGCCTGCGAGCGCCTACTTCGCCATCACGCTGCAAGGCTGGGAGCAGGGCCGCTTCATCCGCTTCCATGGCGTCGCCCAGTGGCTCGGCTGGCTGTGGCCCTTCGCCACCCTGGCGTACGTCGTGCTGAGGCTGTCCCGGGCGGACCCCCGGGGCTGAAGGGGTCGGGCCGCTGCGCGGATAATCGGCACGAACCATGTACTACAAGCACCACATCTTCTTCTGCCTCAACGAGCGCTCCAACGGCGAGGCCTGCTGCGCCCAGCATGGCGCCCAGCAGGCGTTCGACCGCTGCAAGGCGCAGGTGAAGGCGCAGGGGCTGGCCGGTCCGGGACAGGTCCGCGTGAACAAGGCGGGCTGCCTGGACCGCTGCGCCGGCGGGCCCGTCGCCGTGGTCTATCCCGAGGGGGTCTGGTACACCTATGTCGACCAGAACGACATCGATGAGATTGTCGAAAGCCACCTGAAGAACGGGCGCATCGTCGACCGGCTGGTCACCCCGGCCCACCTGGGCCGCTGATGAACCTGCAGACGCAGCGCCTGAGCCTGGCCGGCCCGGCCGGCCCGATCGAGGCGCTCCGTGACGATCCCGGCGCGGGTCGGCCGGTGCGGGGCACGGCCGTCATTGCGCACCCGCACCCGCTGCACGGCGGGACCATGAACAACAAGGTCGTGCAGACCCTGGCGCGCGCGTTCGTGCAGGCGGGCTGGTCCGCCGTCCGCTTCAACTTCCGCGGGGTCGGCGCCAGCGGCGGGATCTACGACGAGGGGCGAGGCGAGCGCGAGGACATGCACGAAGTGATCCGCAGCCTCGCGCCGGAGGGCCCGCTCGCCCTGGGCGGCTTTTCCTTCGGCTCCTTCGTGGCCAGCCACGTTCTGGCCGATCTCTGGGAGCGGCGGCCGGCCGAGGCCGTCGTGCTGGTCGGAACCGCCGCCTCGCGGTTCACCGTAGCGCCCGTGCCGCACGACGCCCACGAGCGCACGCTGGTCATCCACGGCGAGCAGGACGACACCGTGCCGCTGGCCGACGTCATGGACTGGGCGCGCCCGCAGTCACTGCCGGTTACGGTCATTCCGGGTGTCGAGCATTTCTTTCACGGACAATTGCCCCTGCTGAAGAGCCTGGTGGTCCGCCACCTCCGTTGATCCTCCCATTGC
>DAIMZU010000568.1:0-2648 GCA_036733845.1 Ramlibacter sp. | reverse complement strand
GCAGTACGCGGAGCAGGTCAATCGATCCGCAGAGGCGAGCGCCGAGCTGGCTCGTCGCCTCGAGAAGGCAGGCAACTTCTCCAAGCTGCAGCGAGCCCGGCAGCACCTCTTCTATGCCGACGCCACGGCGCAACTTGCATCCGCCCGACATGCAGCCACGGCGGCGCGCGAGGAGCTTGTTCGCCAGCTTGGATTGACGGACGCCCAGGCCGCCCGGCTGCAGTTGCCCGACCGCTTGCCGGACCTCCCGAAGGAGCCGCGCGGCCCCGGCGACGTCACCACGGCAGCATTGCAGCAGCGCCTGGATGTCCAGCTGGCACGCTTGCAGCTGGAAGGCGCAGGCCGCTCCCAGAGCTTGAACCTGCTGACCAGCCTCACCGATGTGGAAGCCGGGATCCGGCGCGACACCATCTTCGATGGCGGTGAGAAGCACAACGCCCGGGGATACGAACTGGAGATCCGCTTGCCCATCTTCGATTGGGGCAACGCACAGCGAGCCGGCATGAACGCGCGTTCCCTGGCGGCGGTGAATCGCTACGAAGCCGTGACGCGCTCGGCCACCTCCCAACTGCGCGAGAGCTACTCTGCCTACCGCACCGCGTATGACCTGGCGAAGCACTATCGCGACGAGATCGTGCCGCTGCGCAAGACCATGTCCGAGGAGAACGTGCTTCGCTACAACGGGATGCTGATCGGCGTGTTCGAGCTGCTGGCAGACAGCCGCGACCAGATCGCCAGCGTCATCGCCGCGATCAATGCGCAGCAGCAGTTCTGGTTGGCGAACGCCGGCCTTTCATCTGCGCTGATCGGTCGGCCCGCCGCCATGGGCAGCACGCCCGTATCCACCAGCACCAGCAGCAGCACCGAAGGTGGCCATTGAAGGCGCCGCGACACAGCATTCAAACACCATGACGAACAGACGAAACTTCCTCACGGGTGCAGGCGCCATCACCGGCGCCGTGGCAGCCGCATCGGTCAGCAAGGTGGCCATGGCGGCGCTGCCGGAGCCGGTGCTCCAGGCCAAGCCCGACACGCAGCCGCCGCTCGTGCCCAGCACCGGCCGCAACTACAACCCCGTGGTCACGCTCAACGGCTGGACCCTGCCCTGGCGGATGAACAACGGCGTCAAGGAGTTCCACCTGGTGGCCGAACCCGTGGTGCGCGAGATGCTGCCCGGCTTCAAGGCGCACCTCTGGGGTTACAACGGACAGTCTCCCGGCCCCACCATCGAAGTGGTCGAGGGAGATCGGGTGCGCCTGTTCGTCACCAACAAGCTGCCCGAGCACACCAGCGTCCACTGGCACGGCCAGCGGCTGCCCAATGGCATGGACGGCGTGGGCGGATTGACGCAGAAGCACATTCCGCCCGGCAAGACCTTCGTGTACGAGTTCGTCGCGCGTAGGCCGGGCACCTTCATGTACCACCCGCACGCTGACGAGATGGTGCAGATGGCGATGGGGATGATGGGGTTCTGGGTCACCCACCCGAAGGACAGGAACCCGCTGATCGAGAGTGTCGACCGCGACTTCGTCTTCCTGATGAGTTCCTTCGACATCGAGCCGGGCTCCTACACACCCAAGATCATGACGATGCTGGACTTCAACCTGTTCACCTTCAACAGCCGGATCTTTCCCGGCATCGACTCGATGAACGTGCGCAAGAACGACAAGGTGCGCATCCGTTTCGGCAACCTGACGATGACGAACCATCCGATCCACTTGCACGGGCACGAATTCCTGGTCACCGGCACGGATGGCGGCCCGACGCCCAGAAGCACGCGCTGGCCGGAGGTGACAACCGACGTGGCCGTGGGACAGATGCGCCAGGTCGAGTTCATCGCCGACGAGGAAGGCGACTGGGCCTTCCACTGCCACAAGAGCCACCACACCATGAACGCCATGGGCCATGACGTGCCCACGATGATCGGCGTCGACCACCGTGGCGTTGCGAAGCAGATCACCGACCTGATTCCCGACTACATGGTCATGGGGGAGCGCGGCATGGCCGACATGGCGGAGATGGAGATGCCGCTGCCGGACAACACCGCACCCATGATGAGCGGCCAGGGGCCGTTCGGATCCATGGAGATGGGCGGGATGTTCACGGTGCTGAAGGTGCGCCGCGACCAGAAGCCGGGCGACTACAGCAATCCCGAATGGTTCAAGCACCCGCCGGGCACGGTGGCCTACGAGTTCACCGGCACGCTGCCCGCAGCGCCCCGTGCATCCAATGAGGGAACGGGTTCAGCGCCCCCGAAGGTGGCGCCGAAGAAGGATGTGGAAGTTCGCGTGCGCCGGCCCTCCGGCGGCCACTCAGGCCATTGACGAAGATCACTCACCACCAAAGGAAGGACTCACAAATGAACAAGACAATCTACCCCCTGCTTGGCGCCGCCCTGCTCGCCGTTTCGCTGGGAGCGGCTGCGCACGAAGACAAGGGCCACGCGGCCAAGGAGGGGCCCGGGAAGAAGGAGCAGCAAGCCTGGCGCGTTGCGGACCAGAAAGCCTGGGGCACAGCGGGCGACCCCAGGGCCGTGAAACGCACGATCGAGATCACGATGACCGACAACATGCGTTTCACGCCGGACCGCATTGAAGTCCGGCAGGGCGAGACCGTGAAGTTCGTCGTGAAGAACGATGGCAAGATCC
>DAIMZU010000567.1:0-2655 GCA_036733845.1 Ramlibacter sp. | reverse complement strand
GCCAGCACGTCCACCTTCAGCAAGCCCATGGCCTCGAGGTCGTCCTTCTCCCACTGGATGATGGAGCGCCCCGGCATGGCGGCGTTCTCGACGGGCACCAGTCGCGTGAGCCGGTCCTGGGTAAGCACGAAGCCGCCCACGTGCTGGCTGAGGTGCCGGGGAAAGCCGCGCAGCTGGTGCGCGAGCTGCATCCACAGGCCCAGCCGGTGCGCTGTCTCCTGCACGCCCACGGCCTGCGCCAGGTCGGCCAGCCGGCCCTGCTGGATGTCGGCCTCGAACCAGTGGTGGTCCTTGCCGAAAGCGTCCACCAGCGCCTCGGGAATGCCCAGCGCCTTGCCGGTGTCGCGGATGGCCATGCGGCTGCGGTAGCGCACCACCACCGCGGCGATGGCGGCGCGCTTGCGGCCGTACTTGGCATAGATGTACTGGATGACCTCTTCGCGGCGCTGGTGCTCGAAGTCGACGTCGATGTCGGGAGCTTCGTGCCGCTCCATGCTGATGAAGCGCTCGAACAGCATGCGCGTGCGCTCGGGCGAGACCTCGGTGATGTGCAGGCAGTAGCACACCAGCGAGTTGGCCGAGGAGCCCCGGCCCTGGCACAGGATGCCCAGGCTGCGCGCATGGCGCACGATGTCCTCGACGGTGAGGAAGAACATCTCGTAGCGCTTGGCCCGGATGATGCGAAGCTCCTTGGCGAGCTGCGCGCGGTGCTCGGGCGCCAGCCCCTGCGGGTAGCGGCGCCGTGCGCCGCGCAGGGTCAGCCGCGTGAGCATGCCGATGGGCGTGCAGCCGGCGCGCACCGTCTCCAGCGGATAGTTGTAGCGGATCTCGTCGAGCATGAAGCGGCAGCGCCGCGCGACCTCCAGCGTCGCCTGCAGCAGCCCCGGCGGAAAGACCTGCGCCAGGCGGCTGCGATAGCGCAGGTAGCGCTGGGCATTGGGCTGCAGCGCGAAGCCGCAGTCGGCGATGGCACGGCCTTCGCGCACGGCGGTGATGACGTCAAGCAGGTTCTTGCGCGAGCGCTTGTGCATCAGCACGCCGCCGCAGGCGACCAGGGGCACGCCCGTGCGGGCGCCGGCGTCGCGCAGCAGGTCGAGCCACAGCTCGTCGGCCAGGTCGCCGGGCAGCTGCACGCCCAGCCAGAGGCGCCCGCCCAGCCTGTCGCGCACCTGGGCCAGTTCGCGGGCCAGGGCCTGCGCGTCGAAGGCGCCGTCGTGGCGTTCGGGCACCCACAGGCACTCGCAGCCGGCCAGCAGGGACCAGTCGCTGGTGTCCCAGCCGACCTGGTAGCTGCCCTTGTCGGCATCGCGGCGGGCGGCGGAGATGAACTCGCACAGGTCGCCCCAGCCGAAGGTGTTGCGCGCCAGGGCCACCAGCGTGCCGCCGGGCAGGCGGAACTCGCTGCCGAAGATCAGCCGGAAAGGACGCACGCGTGGCTGCGACGGGTCGTCCTGCTGCAGGCGGGCGGCTTCGGCGAGGTGGTCCCGCAGCGCCACGTGCGCCTGCACCACGCCCGCGACGGAGCACTCGTCGGTGAGGGCCAGCGCCTCGTAGCCGAGGTTGTAGGCGCGCTGAACCAGCTCGTGCGGATGCGAGGCGCCGCGCTGGAAGCTGAAGTTGCTCAGGCAGTGCAGCTCGGCATAGGCGGGCAGCGGGCCGCCTGCGGGGCCGAGCACCGGCGGCTCCTCGTGCTCGCCCTCGAAGGGGCCGGCCTGGGCCGATGCGGGTTGTTCAGGCATAGAAGCCCTGCAGGAACCAGCGCACCGATCCGCCGGGCCGGTGCTCGCGGAAGATCCACAGCAGCCCGGCGCGCTCGCTGCGGGCGACGCAATAGTCACGCACCACCGCCCCGCCCTCCTCCCACCAGCCGGTCTCGATGCGCTGGCGGCGGGTGAGCAGGCGCAGCGGGCCTTCGTGCCATGGACGGTGGTCTCGCACCTCCAGTGGCAGGGGCTGGGGCAGCAGCCAGGGCGGGTAGAGGGGCGTGGTCCTTCCCGGCTGGGTGCCGGGCTTGCCCTCCCGCCGCAGCGGCACGGGATGGTCCATGGCGGCTTCCCAGCGCTGCATGCGCTCGGGCCGCCAGTCGGCCATGGGCCGCGGCACCAGCACGTTGTCCCCTCCCAGCCGCGCCGACAGGCGTTCGACCAGTTGGTGCAGGGGTTCGCCCACGGGGTTGTCCTCGGGCAGGAAGCTCTGGCTGGACTCCACCCAGGGGCAGGTGTCCAGGGTGCGCAGGCGCAGGTGGTTGGCGGGTGCGGCCAGCTGCGTGCGGGCGAGCTGCTCGGCCAGCAGCCGCCGCAGGTGGGCCATGTCCTGGACCGGTTCGGCGGTACGCACCACCCGCTGCTCGTGCGAAGGCAGCACCCGGCCGTCCAGCCGCCTGAGGTCGAGGGTCCATTCGAGCTCCAGGGCCAGCACGCCGCGCTGGCGCGCCCGCAGCCACAGCTGCAGCAGGCCGAGCAGGCGCTGGGCCGTCCACATCAGATCGGGGGCGGCGGTGGCCAGCGCCGGGAGCTCGAGCCGCTGGTCGAAGATCTCGGGCAGCTGCAGCCACGCATGGCGGGCTGGACGCTGCCCCCAGGCGATGTCCAGGGCTTCCAGCAGGGCCGTCCCGAACCGGCGCGCCACCGGCCCCCGCGGCAGGGCGCGCAGCGC
>DAIMZU010000566.1:0-2658 GCA_036733845.1 Ramlibacter sp. | reverse complement strand
AACTTGGGTTTGTCGCGCAGGAACTCGTTGCTGATGCCGTGGACCTTGAGCGCGTCTTCGTGGCTGTCGCGGCCGGGGTTCAGGTAGAAGTGCTTGTTGTTGCCGGTGAGACGGCGGTCCAGCAGTTCGACGCAGCCGATTTCAATGATTCGGTCGCCGGTTTCGGCGGACAGGCCGGTGGTTTCGGTGTCGAGGACGATCTGGCGCATCCTCGAAATTGTAGAGCCGGACAGGGACTCACTGGGCGGGGAATCGGGGGAGGAACGCAAAGGGCGCGAAGGAGGCGCAAAAGACGCACAAAAGAGAAGTTGGTGGTGTTTTCGCGCCAACAGGCAACCAAGCCGTGAAGGACCGGCACACACCAAAATTCTTCTTTGCGCCCTTTGCACCTCCTTCGCGACCTGCGCGTTCGTCCTTCCCCTCCCCCTCAGTGCTTCTCTTTCGCGTGGTTGATGGAGTACTTGGGGATCTCCACCACCAGGTCCTCCTGCGCCACGATGGCCTGGCACGAGAGGCGGGAGTTGGGCTCCAGGCCCCAGGCCCGGTCGAGCATGTCTTCTTCGCTCTCTTCCATTTCGTTGAGCGAGTTGAAACCCTTGCGCACGACGACGTGGCAGGTGGTGCAGGCGCTGCTCATGTCGCAGGCGTGCTCGATCTCGATGCCGTTGTCCAGGAGGGCCTCGCAGATGCTGGTGCCGGCCGGGGCATTGATCTCGGCGCCCTGGGGGCAGTACTCGGGATGGGGCAGGATCTTGATGACGGTCATCAGAGGCTCTCTACGTTGCGGCCGGCCAGGGCCTTCTGGATGCTGTGGTTCATGCGGGCCGCGGCGAAGCCTTCGGTGGCTTTGGCCAGGGCTTCGGTGGCGGCTTCGATGGCGGCGGCGTCCTGCGATGCCGCGGCGGTGCGCACGAGGTCGGCGATGGCGAGCTGGATGGCGGTGCGTTCCGAATCGCCCAGCAGGTGGCCGTCGACCTCGAGGGCGCTGCGGGTGGCCATGACCAGGCGGTCGGCGTCGACGCGGGCTTCGGTGAGCGCGCGGGCCTGGATGTCCTGTTCGGCGGTGGCGAAGCTCTCCTGCAGCATGCGCGCGACCTGGTCGTCGGTGAGGCCGTAGGACGGCTTGACGTCGATGCGGGCCTCGACGCCACTGCCCTGCTCCCGCGCGCTGACGCTGAGCAGGCCGTCGGCGTCGACGGTGAAGGTGACGCGGATGCGCGCGGCGCCGGCGGCCATGGGCGGGATGCCGCGCAGCTCGAATCGCGCGAGGCTGCGGCAGTCCTGGACCAGGTCGCGCTCGCCCTGCACCACGTGCAGGGCCATGGCGGTCTGGCCGTCCTTGTAGGTGGTGAAGTCCTGCGCCTTGGCGGTGGGAATGGTCTCGTTGCGGTGGACGATGCGCTCGACCAGGCCGCCCATGGTCTCGATGCCCAGGGACAGCGGGATCACGTCGAGCAGCAGCAGGTCGCCGCTGGAATTGTTGCCGGCGAGCTGGTTGGCCTGTATCGCGGCGCCGAGCGCGACGACTTCGTCGGGGTTGAGGTTGTTGAGCGGCTCGCGGCCGAAGAAGCTGGCGACCGCGCGCTGCACCTGCGGCATGCGGGTCGACCCGCCCACCATGACCACGCCCTGCACCTCCTCGCGGGACAGGCGCGCGTCGCGCAGCACCTTGCGCACGGCCGCCATGGTGCGCGCGGTCAGCGCCTCAGTCGCGGCTTCGAACTCGGCGCGCGTGACGGAGACCGTCGCCTGCCGGTCACCCGCCTGCACGGTCACGTCCGTGGCGTCGGCCGTGGTGAGGGCCTCTTTTGCGGTGCGCGCCTGCACCTGGATGCGGGCCTTGTCCTCGGGGGTGTCGGCCTGCAGGCCGGCGCGCTGCAGCAGAAACTGGCCGAGGGCGCGGTCGTAGTCGTCGCCGCCGAGGGCCGAGTCGCCGCCGGTGGCGATGACTTCGAAGACGCCGCGCGAGAGGCGAAGGATGGAGATGTCGAAGGTGCCGCCGCCGAGGTCGTAGACGGCATAGACGCCCTCGCTGCCGTTGTCCAGGCCGTAGGCGATGGCGGCGGCGGTGGGTTCGTTGATCAGGCGCAGCACGTTCAGGCCGGCAAGCTGGGCGGCGTCCTTGGTGGCCTGGCGCTGCGCGTCGTCGAAGTAGGCGGGCACGGTGATGACGACGCCGTACAGGTCGTCGTCGAAGGTGTCCTCGGCCCGGTAGCGCAGCGTGGCGAGGATCTCGGCGCTGATCTCGACCGGGCTCTTGGGCCCGGCGCGGGTGTCGAGCGAGACCATGCCGGGCTGCTCGATGAAGCGGTAGGGCAGGTGCTCGCGGCCGTCGATGTCGGCCAGGCCGCGGCCCATGAAGCGCTTGACGGAGGCGATGGTGTCCTGCGGGTCCTGCGACCGGGCAGCTTCAGCGTCATGGCCGATCTGGCGGCCGCCACCTTCGAGGTAGCGCACGACCGAGGGCAGGATGACCCGGCCCTGGCCGTCGGGCAGGCACTCGGGCACGCCGTTGCGCACGGCGGCCACCAGCGAGTGCGTGGTGCCGAGGTCGATGCCCACCGCGATGCGCCGCTGGTGCGGATCGGGGGCCTGGCCGGGTTCGGAAATCTGGAGCAGTGCCATCGGAGGTCCGCCCTTGCCCGGGCGGTGTTTGTA
>DAIMZU010000565.1:0-2669 GCA_036733845.1 Ramlibacter sp. | reverse complement strand
TTCGTGGATGGCGCGGCCGCTGCGTGCGGCGAAGATGGTGCTGCCATCCACGTCCACCGGCTGGATGATGCGCGTGGCACTGCTGCCGATGCGCGTCTGCCGGTTGAGCTGGATGGAGGAGGGCGTCAGCGGATCACCCGTCACCATCCACTCGCCGCCCGTGGTGAAGACCTGCAAATGCCGGCCTGAGAAAACCGCGCGGATGGCGTTCACCTGGTCGGAGACGAGTCCGAATTCGACGCCCTCATCGTCCAGGCCGCCGCCGCGGTCGAAGTTGAAGATCTGGCCCGAGCGCGAAAGCCACAGCCGGTTCGGCAGGTCGCGCGAACCACCGATGACCAGCCGGTCCTGGTGGAAGCAGCAGCTGACGGGCCAGCCGTGCACGGGGCTGAAGGCCGCTTCCTCCCAATCCGCGCTGGCATTCGTGTCGGGCAGCGGCTCGGCCGGGTTCCAGGTGACCTGCGAGGGGTTGGGCACCGCCACGACCGTGCCCGCCTGGCCACGGAAGCGCAGCGTGGTGCCGACATGCCCCGCCTCGAAGACCGGCGCCGAGGCGGTGAGCGTGAGCAGCCCCGAGACGGCGCTCGGCGCCAGCGTGATGCCCGGCGGCGCGAAGCGGTAGCCCGGAATGGCCACCCACTCCCAGCCTGACACGAGCCAGCTGGTGTGGCTGGTGCGCGTCACCCGCTGCGGCGGCATGTCGGGGTGGCAGACGAGCAGCGTGTCGGCCGATTGCGTGAAGCCGAGCTGCGGCAGCATCGCCGTCGTCCAGGGGCCCGTGCCCTGCGCCACCAGCGCGTCGCCGAGATAGACCTGGAATTCCTGGTGCAGCAGCACCAGCAGGTAGGCCTGCTCGGTGTTGAACTCGAAGGCGACGAGGCGCGCCGGCCCGGGCAGCGTGGCGACGTGACGCAGCCCAGGGCGGCGCGTGATGCCGCCCGTGGGCTGGATGAAGACGTTCCGCAGGCGCTTGGCGCCATTCGCATAGGCGCGCAGGTCGGCGCGGCCCAGCATCTCGGGCGAGAGCTCGCCCGCGGTGAAATTGGTCTTGACCTGTCGCAGCTCGGCCATCGTGTCACCCCCGCGCCTGGATCAGCGGGAAGCCCTGGATGGCGCGCGGCGTGGCCTGCTGGCTGTCGGCGCGGCGGGCCTGGCGCAGCTCCGTCTCGGCCTGGCCGAACAGCATCTGCGCGCGCGTGGTGCTCTCGGTCAGGGGGATGCAGAACTCGGCCGAGAGGCGCGCGACCAGCGCCGAGGCGAAGAAGCCGGGGAAGGCGCTCTCCGCGGGGCGGAAGATGTAGGTCAGCGTCACCTGCTCGGCGTCGCAATGCAGGCGGTCTTCCAGCAGGCGATATTCGAGGCCCCGACCGCTGCCCGGCGCGCCGGCCGAGAGCGCGCGCAGGAAGCCCGTGGGGAGCTGGAAGGCATATCGGAAATCCGCCGTGGGCGTGGCCGAGAGGCGCGGCAGGGTGGATTGGCCGGTGGCGAAGCTCCAGGGATGGGAGGAGAGCAGCGCGTCGCGCACGCCCTCATAGAGGCCGGCCGCCACCTCGGCCTCGCCCGTGCCTTCGTCGAAGCTGGCGATGGTCTGCGCGCCCAGGCGCAGCAGGGCGCGCGAGCAGAGTTCGAGGGCGGTCAGCGCCATCGCGTGTCACTCCGTTGACGTGGGGGGAATTGCTGCCGGCCCGGTGCGGGGCCGGCAGCGGTTCAGCCTATGCTCAGGCGACTTCGCGGCAACGCATCCGCACCACGCCGCTGTCGTCCACCAGCACGGCGCCCTGGCTCATCATGCTGTTCACGAAATGCGCGGCGCGGTCGCCATGCCAGGTCACGTCGGTGACGATCTCCTGCGCGGAGGCGTGCGCCACGCTGGTGCGATGGTAGAAGTAGCAGAAGCGCAGCTCACCCACCTGGGTCAGGCCGCTGTGCGGAATCCAGGTCGCGCCCAGCCAGCGCTTGGCCTGGCTGCCCTTCCAGGGCAGGTCGTCCTCACCCACGAAGGCGGAGTTGGCGAATTCGCTGATGGTCAGCAGCTCGCTCCACTGCTTCCAGCCGACGATGGCATAGCGCTGGCCGTCATCGGGCACGTCCGCCTCACCCATCATCTCGAAGGCCAGCAGGATCTTGCTGCGCGTCAGCCCGTCATTGTCCGTCTGGCCGGACTGGGTGCCGACGGCCTCCTGCGTGGCGCTGTCGAGCGCCGAGATGATCAGCTCATCCGTCTTGCGGCCGAGCGCATAGGCGCCGGCATTGGCCAGCACCTGCAGCTCGTTGATGTTCGTCTTGAGGTCGTCGAGCTTGTCGATCCACTCGCCGGCATAGTGGTCCTGCAGGAAGCACTCGACGGCGGAATAGGTGAGGTTCATCACCGGCACGACGCCGTTGCGCGACTTCGACGTGGCGACGCCGCGGCCCACGCGCTGGAACACCGTGCTGGCGCCCTTCACGTTGGACTTGCTGCGCACGGTGGGGCGCAGCTTGCTGCCCTGGCGCTGGTAGGCCTCATGCACCTCGGCCTCGAACTGCTTGATGAAGGCCTGGTCAATGGTCTGGGTCACAGGGATTCTCCTGTCGGGAATGGCGGGAATGGCGGGAAGGGCGTGGCGCGTGTTGGCCATGAAGGGCACGCGGGTGCGCCCGCGCCGCGCGCGTCCGCCGGGGTTCCGGTC
>DAIMZU010000564.1:0-2681 GCA_036733845.1 Ramlibacter sp. | reverse complement strand
TGCGGCGGTGCTTCCGATCAGCTGGATGTACTGCCGCATGATGGGCGCCGAGGGCCTGCGCCAGGCGACCGAGGTGGCCATCCTGTCGGCCAACTACATCAGCACGCGGCTGAAGGACCACTACCCCACCCTGTACGCCAGCCCGAACGGCCACGTGGCGCACGAGTGCATCCTGGACCTGCGTCCGCTCAAGGAGACCAGCGGCGTCACCGCCGAGGATGTCGCCAAGCGCCTGGTGGACTACGGCTTCCACGCGCCGACGCTGAGCTTTCCCGTGGCGGGCACGCTCATGGTGGAACCCACCGAGAGCGAGACCCTGGACGAGATCGAGCGCTTCATCGGCGCGATGATCGCGATCCGCGAGGAGATCCGCCGCATCGAACGCGGCGAATGGCCGCAGGACGACAACCCGCTGAAGCACGCACCGCACACCGCGGCGTCGCTGCTGCACGGGGAATGGAAGCATGCGTACCCGCGCGAGGCCGGCGCCGCGGTGCTGGACGAGCGCCGCCACGCGAAGTACTGGCCGCCCGTCGGGCGGGTGGACAACGTCTACGGCGACCGCAACCTGTTCTGCGCGTGCGTGCCGATGTCGGCGTACGAGTGAGGGTGGATCAGGGCAGGATCACCACCAGCACGCTGCACGGCGAATGCTCGATCAGCGCTCCCGAGATCGAGCCGCGCCACCAGCGCGCCGCCCAGCTGTCCAGGTGCTTGTGGCCGACGACGATCAGGTCGGCCTGGACCTTGCGCGCGTACTTGGCGATCTCCTCGATCGCCTCGCCCGTGACCACCTCGCCGCGGGCGGCAAAGCCGGCCTGCTCGAGGCGGGCCAGGCCGTCGCGCAGCACCGCGTCGAACTTCTTGCGCTCGCGCTCCTCGAGTTCGATGTCGTAGACGCCGCCCTCCAGCCCCACGAAGCTCATGGTCGACGGCATCACGGCCACCAGGACGACCTCGGCGCCGCTCCAGTTGGCCAGCTCCCTGCAATCGAGCAGGGCTTTCTGGCCGGCTTCGCTGCCGTCGTAGGCCAGCAGGATTCGCTTGTACATGGCGTTCTCCCCCGATTGATGAAGACACTCGCAGCATAGAACGGGTTCCGGTCCTGCCGTCACCAAGGAAAACCCTCGGCACGCCGCAATGGGGTGACATGGCGGTGGAGCGCGCTGGCCGCGATCCACGCTGCGCCCCGCGCGTCAGCCGGTGCCGAGGTCTTCGACCGGCAGGGCCACCCACGCACGCCCCACGGGGTGCACCGCGATGCGTCCGTCGAACACGCGCTCGACCGCACGGTGTGTTGCGACCGAGCCGCTCGTGCCTTCGTGTGCGACCCGGCCCTGGTCGACCAGCACCAGCCAGTCGGCGTGCAGGGCCATGTTGATCTCGTGGAGCACGGTCACGACGCTGCCTCCTGCCCGTGCATGGTCGCGCACGATCCCGAGCCAGTCGGACTGGTGCGGCGGGTCCAGGTGCGACAGCGGCTCGTCCATCAGCAGCAGCGGCGCGCGGACCGCGAGCGCGCGCGCCAGCAGCACCCGCTGGCGCTCGCCGCCGGACAGCTGCCCGATGGGACGGTCGCGCCAAGCCCAGCTTCCGGTGCGCTCCATCGCTTCGCGAACCGCGGCATGGTCGGCCGCCGACGCCGTCCCCATCCAGCCCTGGTGCGGCAGGCGCCCCAGCATCACCACGTCCGCCGCCAGCAGGTCCTCGCCGCCGGACTCGGCCTGGCCCAGCCATGCCAGCAGGCGCCCGCGTTCGCGGGGAGTCAGCCGGGACGCGTCCTGGCCCAGCCAGTCGATGCGGCCCTGCGCGGGGAGCAGCCGGGCCAGCGACTTCAGCAGCGTCGTCTTGCCCGCACCGTTGGGGCCCACGACCGCCGTCCACGCGCCGGCGGGGACCGACAGGTCGATGCCGTGCAGCACCTCGCGCCCGCCGAGACCAACGCGAAGGCCGCTGGCCCGCAGCGCAGGCACGCTCATGCGGGCCTCCGGTGCATCAGCCACAGCAGGTAGCCGCCGCCCAAGACGGCGGTGAGCGCGCCGACGGGAAGCTCCTGGGGCGCGAGCAGCCAGCGCCCGCCGATGTCCGCCGCCAGCAGGAGCGCACCGCCGGCAAGGGCCGAAAGCGGAAGGAGCGTGCGGTGGGTGGGCCGCACCGCCGTGCGGACCAGGTGCGGCGCAACCAGTCCGACGAAAGCGATCAGGCCGACCTGCGCGACGGCCGCTCCAGTGGCCAGGGCCACAATGCCCACCAGCAGGACGCGCACGCGCCCGAGCGCGACGCCCAGGCTGGCTGCGGTGGCTTCGCCCAGGGCCAGTGCGTCGAGGGCTCGCGCGAGCACCAGGCCGCCGAAGAGCGACAGCACCAAGACGGCTGCCAGCAGGCGCACCCCGTCCCAGGCGATGAACCCGGTCGTGCCGAGCAGGAAGGCCTGCATGCCGCGCATCGCGTCGGGAAACCGGAACAGGACCAGCGCGGCCAGCGCGCCGAGCACCATGCCGACGATCACGCCCGCCAGCAGCAGCCGCAGGGTCTGCTGCACGCCGCGCGCCAGCAGCAGCGTCATCACGACGCCGAGCACCGCGCCCGCGAAGGCCACGCCGGTCAGCCCCAGTTGCGCCGTCCAGCCGGCGGCCGCGCCCGGGGCGAGCCCGCCCAGCGACAGCAGCACGGCGACACCC
>DAIMZU010000563.1:0-2687 GCA_036733845.1 Ramlibacter sp. | reverse complement strand
CCATGGCGACGGTGTACTTGTCGTTCTTCAGGCCGTTGTTGGCCTCGTTCTCGATCGGGGCGTCGGTGGGCTTCTGGCTCATGGCAGCGTCGAATCCGCCGCCCTGGATCATGAAGCCGTCGATCACGCGATGGAAGATCGTGCCGTCGTAGTGGCCCTTGCGGACGTAGGACAGGAAGTTCTCGACCGACTTGGGCGCCTTCTGCGCATCGAGTTCGATCGTGATGACGCCGTGATTGGCGATGTGCAGTTCGACTTGGGGCTGGGACATGGTGGGGACCTTGGCGATGCCGGTTACTTGAGGAGGGTGGCTGACTGGATGACCACGGGAGTGCGTGGCACGTCGGTGGGGAAGGGCCCGCCGGGGCCGGTGGGGGTGGACTTGATCCGGTCGATCACATCCATGCCGCCGACCACCTTGCCGAAGACGGTGTAGCCGAACAGCTGCGGCGAGCGCTCGAGCTGCGAACGGGGGATGTTCTCGTAGACGCGGCCCTGGAACTCGAAGCGGGGAACGGGGTCGCCCGGCGGTATCGGCGTGGGGTCGAGGAAGGCGTTGTCCTTGACGTTGATGAAGAACTGCGCGGTGGCCGAGTGCGGGTCGTTCGTGCGGGCCATCGCGACCGTGCCCACGACGTTGCGCGGCCCGCCCTTGGCGAGCGCCTCGCGCCCCTCGTGCGCAACCGGCGCGCGGGTCGGCTTCTGGGCGTACTTGGCGTCGTAGCCGCCGCCCTGGACCATGAAGTTGTCGATGACGCGATGGAACACGGTTCCTGCGTAGTGGCCGTCGCGCACGTACTGCAGGAAGTTCTCCACGGTGCGAGGCGCCTTGTCCGGATAGAGCTCGATCACGAAGTCGCCCGCGCTGGTGCTGAACTGCACGCGCGGGGCAGACTGCGCCAGCGCAGCGGGGGAAAGCGCGGTGGCCAGCAGGCCCGCGCCTGCCAGCGCCGCGCCGACGATGTGCCGGCGCAGGCGCCGTGCGGGATCGGTCATGGACAAAGGTTCTCCTGGCGAATGGGTGGCGATCGGTGGCATGGGCAGCGGCATCAGCGGGGCGGGTTGGCCATCTGCTGCAGCATCTGCCGCATCTGGGTGAGCTTGGGCGTGGCCGTCGGCGCTGCGCCGAGCTGGACTGCCCGCTGCCATGACTGCGCGGCCAGCCGCGCGTGGATGTCGCCGAGGTTCTCGTGGGCGACAGCGTACGTGGGGTTGGCGCGTATCGCGGACTCGAGCGCCGCACGCGCGTTGTCGAACTCGCCACGCTCGGCGAGCAGCACGGCGAGGTTGTTGTGCGGCTCGGGCAGTTCGGGGTGGTCCCGCGTGAGCTGCGCCAGCTCGGCGATCGCGTCGGGCTTGCGCCCGGCGTCCGACAGCGCCAGCGTGCGCAGGAAGCGCAGCTGCGGGTCGCGCGGCCGCTCGGCGAGGTGGCGGTCGGCGACCTCGAGCGCCTGCGCGTGCTCGCCCGCGCCGATGAGGCGGGTGATCTCGGCGTATTCGCGCGGAACGGGCTGCGCCCACCCCGCGCTGGCCGCGCACACGACCAGCGCGGCCAGGCCCGCCCGCAGGGAGCGGGCCGGCAGCGGCGGGGCGGATGGGCGACAGCGCATGGACTGCAGAGGTAGAATGTTGTCTTCGCGTCGCAGCCCGTGCATGCAGCCCGGGCCACTTATATACTGCGGCGCATTGTAGCCATCGCCCTCGCACCGCAACGTCCCGCGGGCGTCGGCGGGCCGGTCTCCAACCCCGGACAAGAAAAGTTTCCAGGCGGCGCCGCGTGCGCCGCCTTCCGCATTCATGAGCCTGCGCATCTACAACACGCTGACCCGGTCCGTGGAGGCATTCACGCCCATCCAGCCCGGGCATGTGCGCATGTACGTGTGCGGCATGACGGTGTACGACCTGTGCCATGTCGGCCATGCGCGCGCCAACGTCGCCTTCGACATCGTGCGCCGATGGCTCGAGGCCAGCGGCCTGGCCGTGACCTTCGTGCGCAACATCACCGACATCGACGACAAGATCATCCGGCGCGCGCTCGACAACGGCGAATCGGTCCGTGGCCTGACCGACCGCATGATCGCCGAGATGTACCGCGACTTCGACGCCCTGGGCATCGCGCGGCCCACGCACGACCCGCGCGCGACCGACTACGTGCCGCAGATGCTCGACATCGTGCGCGCCCTCGAGCAACGGCAGCTCGCCTATCGCAGCGGAAGCGGCGACGTCAACTTCGCGGTGCGGCGCTTCCCCGGCTACGGCAAGCTCTCGGGCAAGTCGCTCGATGAGCTTCACGCGGGCGAGCGCGTCGCCGTGTCCGACGGCAAGGAAGACCCGCTCGATTTCGTGCTCTGGAAGGCCGCCAAACCTGACGAGCCCGCCGACGCCCAATGGGACGGCCCCTATGGGCGCGGCCGCCCGGGCTGGCACATCGAGTGCTCGGCCATGGCCTGCGCGCTGCTGGGCCAGACCTTCGACATCCATGGCGGCGGGGCCGACCTGGCCTTCCCGCACCACGAGAACGAGATCGCCCAGAGCGAGGGCGCCAGCGGGCAACCGCTGGCCCGCGTCTGGATGCACAACGGCTTCGTCAACATCGACAACGAGAAGATGTCCAAGTCGCTGGGCAACTTCTTCACCATCCGCGACGTGCTGCGCAAGTTCGACGCGCAGACGCTGCGCTTCTTCAT